>JBEDKY010000162.1:0-2792 GCA_041171905.1 Pseudomonadota bacterium | reverse complement strand
TTCCGTCCGACCAGCGTGACTTCAGTTTGACGCGAATAGATTGCGGCCCTTCGATGATGACCCGTTCATCCGAGATGGCAGGGCGTGCCATATAGCGCACGAGTTTTTCGAGTCGTTCGCGTTCATGCGCCTTGAATCTTCGCTTCTTCACAAACCCACCATAGTCACTATACACGGCGGGCTCCGTGATTTTGTTGACACGTGTGTCTATTTTTTAGTCACTTCTACCTCGATTTTTGATTTGTAACAACGCGTAAATATTAAAGCACGCCTGGCTCGAAAGTTGCTTGGAAGGGGGTATCACCTGGGACCCATTTGCACAAAAGAGTTTTGCAGGTGCAACAGTTCGGGCTTGGCAGCTTAAGACTATCGTGAGGTGCGGCATGACGCTTCGAAAATTGAACACCCTGTTTTTTTTTTTTTTGATTGTCGCTTGCAGCGACCAAGGCAAAACTGAAAAGACTCACACCCATTTGACAAGTCGCGAAGACACCACCTTTTGCTCGGTGCCCCAGACATCTGATTTTGATTCGCATTTGAGTGACGTTGAGCAGGCCAAGGCGTTGCGCGCGGCTCTTGAAAATTCAAATTTGAAAAACGATGGAAAATTGGTTGTGGGAACCTCGTCGGAAGAGTCATTGACCCGATGGATCCTTTTCGCTTTGACGCCGCTGTCTATGGGATGCAAAAATTACGAAAAAGGTGGCGTTCAAAAGTACGGTGAAAAAGCTTATGTAAATTTTGTCTCTGTTGCGTCCGACGCTCTGCGTTCGGATGCCTTGGGTGGTTTGGCTCCAGTCGAGGTGAAGCAAACAGCGAATTTCAATCTCACCAAAAATCAAAAAAAAATCATCGGTATTCTTCTCGCAATCAATCGAAGGGTTCGTGAAGATCAAAAGGCAGACTTTCGCGTTCCTGGGCAGGATGTGATTCACGGCGTTCCACTGACCGCACAGGAAGAGCTTGTGATGAAGGATATTTCAAAGGAAGGTCTGCTAAAAGTTGTCACCTATGATCGGCCGTTTAAGAATGCCTCTGGAGACATGGTGAGTGGTCGCTTTCTGCATTACCCCACAGGTTCTGAGGTCATCAAACACATTCTTGCGCTTTCTGAAGTCTTCGAAAAATCTCAATCCAAAAACAATCAGGACTACCAGGACGACACTGCGCGTATCATGCGCCGTTGTATCACGATTCATCCTTTTCCAGATGCCAATGGGCGCACCTGCACTCTGACAGCACTTTGGATGCAGTCACAGCGCAAACTTCCACATTCGGTCTTGTGGTCGGGCGAGGATGTTCTTTTGAAGGAAAGCGAATTTGTGCTCCGCTATCAAAAAGGAGTTAAGTTTCATGAAGAAATCAAGAGCTCTTTGAACTGAAAGTTTTAAATTCGTTGGAATTGGTTTTCGTATTGGAGGGTAATGAAATGAACGGAAAAATGTTGATGGCTTTTGTTTCTTTGGGGTTTGCAATCGGATGCGAGCCTTCGTCGAAGACAGAAGGTAAAATTTCAAACGCCACAAGTACAAAATCTCTTGGCCGGCAAATAGTTGGATTTAACTGGTCGAGTTCTGACGAAAGGATCGACACATTCTTGAAGGGTGCTATCGCGAATGCGCAAGAGTTGAATCAGAAGATTCTTAATATGAACGACGTCCCCGAAGGTGCCCTTGCGGGACATGGTCTTTATCTTGCAAGTGATCCATTACAATCAACAGTGTATGGTACTGAATTAACTTGTGTTACTTTGGAAGCTTCTGCCTCGTGGAGGGGGTTGATTCAAGGAGACTCAAAGATCTCCGCCATTGCGAGTCCTGATTCAGTTTTGAGATATCCTTTTACAGTGGGGATTTTACCTCTTCCAGGTTCTTCTGATTCACCTCGTTTCGAATACGCTGCTGTCGTTCGTGATTTGAACGCGATCGATATCGGAAAGTCGAAGAAAATTTCATTTCGACGTGAAGGAGCCGGCGAAGGTCTTAACCAACAATCTTTGAGAGATGCACAAACAGCACTCTCTCGTAAAGATGTCTGCGGAGTCTTGTCCGCATTCGAAGGGGAATTTTCAACCTTGGTTTACGCGTTGCATGCTGCAGCACCAAAGGCAGTTTGGGATGGAATGACGAAATTGGCTCCCCTGTTCCGAGCCAGCTTCGATGAGGCACGGCCAATCATCGGCGACACAGGAATGGCGATTGGCAAAGGGTTACGGGCACGACTAGCGCTTTTAGCAGAACTCAAAAAATCAGATTGGTTTAGATCTCGTGATGAGAGCGACTTGGCGGTAGCGTCCGCGGTCTTTACTTTTGTTTATAACGTTTCCTCGGAGTCGGAAATATTAAAAGGTAATGGTGATCCTCAAGACTGGCAGAAGGAACTTCTTACTGCAACCGGTTTGTTTCAGGTGCGACCCGAGAGTAAAACCTGGAGCGATTTAAAACAGGATATGGAAAACAGCTTAAACAAACGCTTCCAGGACTGGGGCCGAGCTCATCCCGTCGAGACTCAGCTCATGCAACAATGGCTCCAGGAACTTGAGCGCGTGAGGCTTGCCTCGTTGAAATAAGAAAGTCTATCTGCGACATTGACCCGAAGACAATAGAACGCGGGGAAATCGATGATCAGAATGATTCTAGTTGCTGGCGCGCTGGCGTCGTGCGTCGCTCAGGTGTATAGGAATTTCTAGGGCGTTTTTCAAAATATTCACGTGGCTGTAATGAATCTTTTGAAATGGCCTTAACCCGATTGGGCCCTCGCGCCTCGAAGCCTCCCCTGTCAGCCCTCACAAC
>JBEDKY010000161.1:0-3907 GCA_041171905.1 Pseudomonadota bacterium | reverse complement strand
CACAAGCGGAACTCAATAAGATCTGCCAGGAGTTAAATAGTCGTCCCAGAAAAACACTTGGCTATAAAACTCCTGCAGAGGTTTTATCTGAGGTGTTGCATTGACTCATTGAGGACACAGCGGCTTTTTTTAGGATATCGTTATCCCGCCGCAGCCTTTTAACTTCCTTTTTGTACGCTTGTAGCTCTGCTTCGAGTCCTTTTGCAGCAACCTTCCTAACACGTCCTTCGACTGAGCCGAATTGTCTGCAACAGTATTGCAAAGTGGCAACATTAACCCCCAGGCTCGTTGGCCACAACCTCTTGGGTTTTGCCTGATCTTAGGTACATATCCACTGCGTTTCTTTTGAATTCCTCGTTGTATCGCATTGGCTTTGAAGGGGTCGTACCCTTCTTTGCCTTCACTTTCTCAGCCATAAACAGTCTCCTGGTTCCTTTGAACCTATCAGACTGTCCGGGAATGGGCGATTACATCAAACTCCGTTACGACGTGTTGTGTGGAATTTGGGCGCAGGAATTAAGGCGACCCTCGCATCTACTCGCCAAGCCTTCGTTAAGACATTCAAGCGAGATTATCACCACTATCTCCGGATACGTTGCATTAAACCCTGCGGACATACTTCACCTTGAGGCGGCTTACCGGTATTCACACAGGTATTGATCCGGTTCACAGCCTTTTCATACTCTTGCTCGGGCATCTTCTGAACATTTTCTCGGGTCACTTGCATTCCGGTGATTGAGTTGAACTCCTGAAAGAAAATGTCGTTGTAGTAGTCGTTTAACTCGTCTTGATGCGCTCTCGCAAAATCTTGGGCATTAATGACATCATTCGCGTTCAAAATATTCAACTTTTCGAAACGCGCATTCAGGCTTTTCTTAACTGCAGAGCCAGAAAAATTAATCTTGAGCCAAGGCCGCATCAATCCAAAACCTTCAAGATCACTCGACCATGTTACTTTGCCGTCAATCTTTCCCGTGGTCACGTCAAAATTCACAGCTTTACCAGACTCTTTTAGAGAAAATAGTCCAAACATCCCCGCAACTTCTCCTCCAGCAAGAGCCAGAGGCCTGAGAAAGTGCTCCTTCCAATATGAAAGCCTATTGCCCTGCACGCCAAGCTTCAGGAATTCTTTTTCAGACAGCTGATTTTTGACTGAAAAGTGGGAAATTGTGCAAGAGTCTCCACCGACCTGAAAAGCCTTGCCTTTCCAACCGCCCTTTTTAAACGACATTGTTGCCGGAAATTTTAAGATATTTGCCCACTTCAATTGGAACTTCTTTTCAAGTGGCTCCATGTAATCAGTGATTTGTTTTCCACCATGCTCAATTTTTTCTCCATAAAAAGACTCAGGAGTATACCATTTTTGGTAAAAAGCACGTCCTGAAGCAGGATCAAAAATCCATGCTACATCTCCATTCGTTTTGAAGGTCCCTTCGAAATCATAGGAAACATTCGGACGGAATCCTAAATCGTGACTGACGTCTCGAAGTTGTTCCTCAAATTCTTCGGAATTCTGCGCATTAAAAATCCAACGAACAAATTCCGTGCCGCCCCTTTTGAACAGAAGCATATTTTTGAGCTCAGGAGGCGTAGACGCCGAAAAATTAACGTCCACGAACTCGCTAGGAATCTCGATGCTCTTCAATTGTTTGATGAGGATGTTATCTCGAAATAGTAGTTCCTGAAAACAACCAATTTTACTCGGAGCCGTAGGGTTGGAGTTTACGCTGCTCGCATTGAAGTCGCGAGGTTTACAAGCCGTCATCAGTGTGAAAGCGGTTATAAATGTGATTCCTAAAAAATTCATTCAAACACCTCTAATCTGCGCAAAAAAGTGTCACGCATCGAACAAAGGGTAACCCCAACGCGCCTCATTGCCGGACAATAGACGTCTCTGATGACGTCTTCGTCTCGAGCTTATTTAAGAACAATCACATCTTTGGGTCTCTTCTTTTTATCCAATGATGGTATTTCACATCCAACGACAGTATATTTTTTACGCTCCTTACTGCACAGCTGTTTTCTAACGTCCTTGTCAACACACAAACCTGATGGACTTCCTTCAAATTCACAATCTATTGCACCAACCAACTGATCCTTGACAAATATCCCGCGACAGTTTGTTGAGAGGTTGCCTTGCTTAACTGGGTTCGATGTTTGTGGCGGCTGGCAGGAGTTCAGATTGTTTTGAATTGTAAAATCAGTTGTCGCAATTGGCTCGTCGCCACCATTCCGATAAATGGCGAAACGGGTGTTAATAAGTTTCCAATCGAAGTTATTGCCTTCGTCAATTGTTTTCTCGTACAGCCCCTGCATCAGGAGGCTATAGCCAGGATTGAGCATTTGAAAGGAGTGGGAATCTTCATAGCGAAGCACTTGATGTTCAGGCCGCGGGGCATACCAGTCGCGCTTTCCTTTGTCTGGACCAGTGATTGCGGTTGGAAGACTGTTGTTGAATTCTCGGTTCTTACATGCCGAAAAGACGAGAGCTAAAACAAAAAGATTAAGGACCTGTAGTTTCATAAAGTCACCTCAAAAAAAGTTGTCGTGATACAGTAAAAATTAATTATTTGAAAATAACAACGCCTGTTGGAAAATTCTTTTCATTTAGTGACGGGATAGAGCAGCCTACGACCCTGAATTTTGTGGAACGACCATCGGCCCCCTTTGCTGTGCAGAGTCTCTTGCCGATATCACGGTCTACACAAAGGCCATTGGGGCTAGCGTCAAATTCGCAACCCGTCGCACCCACAAGCACACCCTTGACAAAAATTCCCCGGCAATTTTCGGCTTTTTTGTCAACTTCTGACTGAGTCGGAATGACCGGCAAGTCGCATGAAACGAGTTTCTCCAAGGTCGAATATTCAGTTGTAGCAATCGGATCATCAACGAGCCTGTTGACATCATAAGTAATGACTAGGCGGGTTCTAATGAGCTTCCAACGAAAATTATTGCCACCGTCAATACTTCGCTCGAACAACCCTTGACTCCATAGTTCATAGCCTGGATTCAGCCTCGCAAAAGTTGAAACTTCTCGGTCTCGAAGGACATCCATCTCTGGAAAATTATCACGAAGAAACTTCCACTCTTGTCTTCCCAGAGCTGGCCCCGTGATCCCCATTTCCTTACTTCCGTTAAATTCACGATTCTTGCACGAGAGTAGTGACGAACTCAACCCCAACATCCCCAAAACAAAAATCTTCATTCAACCTCCAAACAAAGACGATTTCTATTCAATCTGTTTCCATTAGACATCGTTTCATACTAAATTTAAAAAATCACACAGAAGTTCCTAAATCAAATTTCGCGTTTCTCTCACGATAGTGCGTTAAGTTAACATCATGATCGAATTAGCCCCGGCATCAACTTTGTTTTAACCGCTCTGCTCTGCGATAGAAAGACTATTTGAGAACAATCAACTCCGTATCCATATTCTTGCCGTTCAATGATGGAATCGAACATCCCATCATACAATGTCTTTTCCCACTCGTCACGCAAAGTTGTCTGCCAATATTTTTGTCAACACAAAGACCCGCTAGTCCACTAGCAAATTCGCAGCCGATCGCACCAACCATTTGACCATTTACAAATACTCCTCGGCATTTTTTTTATCCTTTGGCAACCGATCGGAAACAAACCACAATCAACAAGATTTTCTATTGTCGTAAATTCAGTGATGGGTTTTATGGAGTGATCCCTTTTTTGGGTAAAGATTATCGTTTGTTGTAAGTGCGCTCGTAGTCAAGTGGAGATTTGTAACCCAGCGAAGAGTGCAAACGCTCGGAATTGTAAAAGAGCTCCACCCACTTGAACAGTTCAACCATGACAACTTTTGCTGACTTCTTCTTGAATGAATCGATGTCGAGTTCCTTTTTCATTGTTGCGAAGAACGACTCGGTGGGAGCAT
>JBEDKY010000160.1:0-4973 GCA_041171905.1 Pseudomonadota bacterium | reverse complement strand
GACAATCATGTGATCAAAATACTTATGGGTTGGAATCTCCATTGGCAGATACTTGTCGCCGCCGCGTTCAATCGCAGAAAGTTCCGCTTTGTAACCGAGAGACTTGAGCATGACGGCTAGCAGCAGGGAGAGATCCTTGCAATCGCCGTATTTTGTTTCAGAGAGTTCTTTAAGGGAGCGTGGAAAAAGCCACTTGTCTGTTGTTCGCCAGTCGCCCATGTATCGAACGTTCTTGCTAATGCCTGCGTGCAACGCGTTTGCCTGCGCAATGAAACCACGCTCCTTGCGGGCTGATTCCAAGATTGGCTTGAATTCCTCGGGTAGCAACTGTGCGAGCGCAGCATCATATTCGGGTTGCAGTTTTGCAGCGAGGGTGGTCCAGTTTTCCTCGGTGGTGACCTGAAACGTCGGTGCAGGGAAATCGGCAGTGTAAAGACCGAATGGGGAAGGGTTGCCCGTGCTGTCAAAATACGCCTGCTGATTTAGAACAGCTTCAAGAGTGTTTTTTTTGCCGGTCTTTTCGGTCACAGTCAGGTAGCCGGAGGGGCCGCCAAGGCGATACCGCAGCGGCGATTCGCTTTCGATCGTGATTTTGTGGCCCGCACGGGAAGGATACCAACCGAAAGAAAAATTGTCGTAATAATGGCCTTTGATAGTGGGTTTGAAGACGACTTCCTCGGTTTCGTATTCGATGATGCTGCCAATCTCAGCGTTGGGGTAAGCAATCAGAATTCTGTGCCGTGTGTCGAATCCCTGAGTTCCGGACGCATTTGGTTTATCTTCGATGTTTTTTTTGTTGACGTTTACTTTTTTACCTTTCGTGACAACCGATGCGCCGACGACACGCAGTTTTGTGTTGGCTGCATTGTAGGGAAGTGAGAGGGATGCAAAATCCTTCAGACCGTTCCTTGTAAGAATTTGATAAGCGGTCTTTTCACGTGTCACCGACGTACCGTCTTTTTTGACTGTCACTTTTGTATCGAACTTCAGCTTGATGGCATCGGCCTCATCGGGGGTGCGCCATCGCGCGTGGGCAACGACTGGCTGAAGTGCCAATGAAATTTTCAGGACTTTACAAACTGGATACAGCAGCTTTTTCATCTTGGCGGTCCTGTTCGAATGAGTTGGGTCATCTTAATTCAATCCGGTCAGCCGCTACATCAGGGCACGCGCGTGATTTTTGTCAGAACTTGAGTCGAAGTAATGGGTGATTTGGTAAAAATCAAAATGGCAACGTTCTGACGAGTCGAGATGGAAAAACCTCTCTGCGTGATAAGCTTTACCTTTGTATTACTGAGTTATTTCTTCGTTTTTGGTTGTGGTGAGGAGGGGTAAATATGAGAAACGGTTTTGTTTTTGTGTTGGGTTTGGTCTCCGCAGTCGCGATTTCGTCTTGTGGCAAGAAAAAGAGCAAAATTGAGGATCAGGTAAATAATGGGATCAGCAACACGCTTGCTATTGGTTATCCCGATGGTTTGAGTATTCCCTCCTTTCCTCAGACAACTGCAGGTGCAACAGCACTGAATCTTGACCCGAACGATACCAAAGGACAGACGCTCGAACAAAAGCGCGAAGATCAGAAAAAGATACTTGAAGGTAACACAGAAGACTGTTTTGAAAATCTGAAGGCCCGCCTGGGCAAGCAGGGTGGCCCTCAGGAGCGCTGCTACGAATTTGACCAAGAGATGATCTATGGCTATCGCGGCAATGACGCCAATCCGTTCGGCACCACCAATGGTTTGAGCCGTAAAGACGGTTCACAGGAAGTGTGCATGGTCTCGTTTGCTCGCAGCGAGATGCAAGAGATCGAATTGCAGATCGACGGCATGCTGGATCGGGCTCAGGCGATGGCCTGCCTTGCCAAGAAGAATGGTAAAGCTCTTCCCGACAGCGCCAATCAAGAACTCGACATGACGTCGTTGATGAACGAGAAGCGGCCCACCGACAAACCCGACGCTCCGCAGTTTTCGTCGGTCAAATTGCGCCGCCTGGCTGACGTTGAAGGTCGGCCAGTGTTTCAAACGGAAATCAAGTCGACACGCTCGGGTGGTGTGAATGAGGAACTGACTATCCTTCACAGTCCGGCGTCCTCGAGTGACAACAACACATACAACGGCATCATCACAGTTAAGCGTTCAGGTGATGCTCGCGATGACAACAAGACTGGCGTGTTGAGTATTGAGTATGCGCGTGCCAAGGACGGCGATGCGCAGAAGATTCGCGCATCTGTGCGGCGTGCGCGTTTCAGCACGGCTGTTACTGAACTCTTCGATAGCACCGGCCGTGTCAATCTGCAGGGCCTCGCCACAAATGCCGACAACAATGTTGTGAATGCGATTTCGTTGGTCGAATTCGATATGAATCAGTCAGATAACACGGGAAGTCTTGTCTACTGGAAAAACCCAGGCGGCAGCGACGGTGAAGCGGCACGTGGTTTCGTTTTCAAAGTCGACAAGGATTCTTCAGGCAAGCTCAAGGGCTGCTCGATCAGTGGTGCGGTGCGCAACGTGAGCATCCGCAAATCTTTGCGGAATCCCTCAGACGCCAATCTGACTCTGAAGCCGACGGGCTTCTATCATCCGTCCTTTCATGGTGAATCGTGTAGTAATCCCAATGGCACAGGAGATGTGTGTAGCACGCCGGTCGCTGCGGGTGTCGCGGGTTACGACTTCAAGCGTTCCGATGGGTCCGGGTACTGGAAAAAAGTTGCCATCAACGGTGCCAACGGCGACTCGTTCACGAGAGACCAAACGGGCCCCTTGGTCAGCCGCCAGTGCTTTATCCAGAACGATGCCGGCCAATACGTTATCGACGGCTCGGCTAATTTGGGTGACGCCGGCTTTGAATTGATTGAGACAACATCTGAGAAATTCATTGCACCGCCAAAGATTGAAGGCGTGAAGGACCGTCCGCTGAAGTAATCATCATTTCAGAGTCTTGGATGATTGCGCTACCCCACTTGGGGTAGCTTTTTTTTTGCCCTTTTTTAGCTCTTTACATTTCTTTTACACAGCCATCCGGACAAATCAGCCGATATCCTGGATAAAAGGACACGATGCGGAGTCGCGTTGGGCTCCTCACTTTTTATTGTTGAGGTCTTTATGAAATTACGACCATCATGGCAGCAGAACGAGTTCTCATGGCGCAATGTGCTGTGGATTGGTGCTGTCCATTTGCTCGCCATTGCCGGCGCAGTGCCGTTCTTCTCGTGGCAAGGGTTAGTTGCATTTGTCGTGTTTTACTATGTGACAGGGATGCTCGGCATCACCTTTTGTTTTCACCGCCTGTTGACCCACCACGGCTACACGGTGCCTAGATGGGTTGAGAACTTCACAGCTCTGTGTGGCACTTTGGCTTGTCAGGGCGGGCCCATCAATTGGGTTGCCACCCACCGCATCCACCATGCCTATTCCGACACACCTCGTGACCCGCACGATATCAACCGCGGTTTTTGGTATTCGCACGCAGGATGGCTGGTAAACTTGCGCTGCGACCTTGCGAACTTCGAAGAATACAAGCACTACGCACCTGACCTCATCAAGCGTCCGTTTCTGATTTTCCTGGAAAACAACATGATCTTTGTGCAGGTGTTGCTCGGAATCAGCTTGTTCGTTCTCGGCGGCACAGTTTTTGGTGATGCCGCACTTCCGTTCGATTTCTTCATGGCAACCAGCATGATCGTTTACGGTATCTTTCTTCGCTTGGTGGCGGTGTATCATGTGACGTGGTTTGTGAACTCTGCCTCACACACTTGGGGAGGCACACCCAACAAAAGCGGAGACCATTCCAGAAACAATTGGTGGGTGGCGCTGCTGGCATTTGGTGAAGGCTGGCACAACAACCATCATGCGCATGCCCGTTATGCACGTCACGGGTGGCACTGGTGGCAGTTTGACCAGACTTGGCTCTTGATCCGCACCCTCGAGATGTTTGGCTTGATCAAAGACGTCGTTCGTCCGAATATCGCAGCTGTTCGCGAAGAGAGTGAATCGATGGGCGGGGCGACGGCTAAGAGCTGATTGAGGACTCATCGTTTTGCGACCAAATGCGACCAGTGCATGGTCGCGGCTCCACTCCGACCGGTTTGTCGTGCCTCAATCACTTAGCCTCATCTTTCATTTCATAGTCGATCATCGTTGCACCAGAAGTTTGGTGAACGAGAATCATCCTGAGTTGTTTCATATCTCGATCTTTGAAGCCAAGGCAGGCAAGCGGCTCAAGGTGTAACTCGTGTGGCTGACTGTTGTTGTCATTCGCAACCGAGACTCTGAGCATTTTGCCATTGTAGAGTTTGCTGCATTCGCCGTTCACAGTGCTTTGCATTCTAGGAATAAGACCGCTGTAGGCTGGAATAGGCATGTCGAGTGGCAATTTTTTGAGCGCTTCTCCCCTGACATTTTTGGCCGGATAAACTTTACGAATCGATTCTGCAAGCGCGGCTCCGTAGTCACCACCACACCTCGAGACGTCTGATGCTCTGGCAAGTGGACTGACTCCAGCTTTAAAACCCTCTGTCTCTATAATTAATTCAGAGACAAATTGACTCCCAATATTGAGTGTCATGAGTCCAAGTTCCTTGCAGCGCGAGTGGCCGGTAAGAGAGCCTTCTCCGGACTCACTCAAATCAACGATCAGTCCTGTGGTGTCTTTTTCGATTTTATCGCCGGAAAGATGCACAGCCTTGGGGATGAGAGGACGATAGAGAGCCGATGTGTAAATGTCTTTCGCAACAAAAGAGCCTTTGATTGGAAGAGCTGCTCCATCATTTCGGCTCGAGGAGTCGGCTTCGAGTTGTTTTGAATTCTTATGACATGCAGACGCGAGAACCAATAGACTCAAAAACAAAATGCAATGCGTCTAGTGACTATGGTGGGTTTGTGAAGAAGCGAAGATCGAAGGCGTGCGTCATTTCATATTGGGGCTCATAGCCCCAGACCCCAGCCTGCCGCGGATGACTATTTTTTGCCGAGCGT
>JBEDKY010000159.1:0-9768 GCA_041171905.1 Pseudomonadota bacterium | reverse complement strand
AATCAAAACACCCACGCTTGGTCGAGTCATCCTTGCCGTTTACGAATACATGCGCAGGCAGAGGCTCGCACGCGGCCTCGGCCTGAATTGAGCTCTCCGCTACCTTGAAAGGGCTAGGGCTATTCGCACCCAAGACGATTGAGCAATTGCGGCACCCAGTTTATCGCCGACTGACTGTGATCGACCGAACGTATTCAAGCATCGCCTGCTTATGTAAATCGAATGCCAACTCAATTGTAGCGTCGGTGGGATCAATGAGTAGAACCTGCAAGGTCTCGGCGCATCGGAAATCCAAGTGAATCTTCTCGGGGACAATTGGCCGACAAACACCAAAAAGTAAAATACGGTCAGATTGCAGTGAATCTCCGACGTGTAAAATCTTCCATTCTTCTGCGGCGATCTGAATCCCTGTTTCCTCGAAGACCTCACGCGTCAGAGCCTCTTTGAAAGTCTCACCGGTCGAAATATAACCGCCAGGAAATGCGATTTCTCCCAAACGCGGTTGTATCCCGCGGCGAATAGCTACCAATTTGTTGTTGCAAGGTATCAGCGCAACGGCAACCGGAACCGGATTAGAATATTTTTCAGTCATGATTTGATAGAACTCCGAAGAACGCGGCATGATCGAGAGACATCTATAATGACCAACAAGCCAAGACAAGAAAGAACCTATTCATCTCCCAGATATCTCCGGTTCTGACATGAGTGTCTTCATGAGAAACGAGTATCGCAATGCTTCCATAAAGCTAGTCTGTTGAATGTTTGCCGCTCCAACGTGCCCGCCTTCAACGTTCTCATACAGATACACTTGATGCCCTTGTTCCTGCATATGTGCGGTCATTTTGCGCGCATGCGCTGGATGCACGCGGTCATCTTTGGTTGAGGTCGTGAACAGAACTGTTGGCATCCGAATATTGGCTTTGACGTTCTGGTACGGAGAATAACTCCGAATCGCATGCGCTGCAGCATCGTCATTTTCAACGGAGCCGTATTCCGCCTGCCAGCTCGCACCTGCCAAAAGGTAGTGATAACGAAACATATCAAGCAGGGGTGCATCGCAAATGACAGCTTTGAATAGTTCAGGCCTCTGCACCATCACGGCTCCGACCAACAGCCCACCATTGCTTCCGCCCCGAATAGCCAGCCGGTTAGGTGAGGAGATTTTGCGATTGATGAGATCTTCCGCAACAGCAATGAAATCATCAAAAGCGCGTTGCCGGTTTTCCTTAAGCGCAGCAGCGTGCCAAGCGGGCCCAAATTCACCGCCCCCTCGGATATTTGCAAGAACGTAGACTCCGCCCTGCTCAAGCCACGCCTTGCCTGCAAGGCCATCGTAGTATGGCACATTACTCACCTGAAATCCGCCATACCCCAGGAGCAAGGTCGGATGCTCAGCGTTCAGCGGGAGCTCTTGCGCATGAACAATAAAGTAAGGCACTCGGGTGCCATCACAGCTTGCGGCTTCATACTGCCGAGCAATGAGTCCTGATGCATCGAATTGTGATGTCAACGTCTTTATGACGTTTGAATAATACTGCTGTGGTTGGATTTTCTCTTTGTATGACGGACTAAAATATAGCAGACTTGGCGGAATAATGAAGTTCTCAGAACAGAAATAAAAGTCGTCAGCAAAAACATCCGAAGCAACTATGTAACCGGATGTAAATTCTGGAACGGGCAAGTCGGTCGCCTTCCATTCTGATTCCGAAAGTGAACACAGTTGAAGTTTCGTCGCGACGTTGTCGAGCAATTCAAGCACCAATCCCGAGCGCAAGCGTCTCAAACGGCTAAAAAAAATGCGTCCACTTGGCGTGAAGATAACACGCGGTGATTCCGAATTATTGAGAGGAAAAGCCAAAACCGATCCCGACGGATAATCCATCCCCTCACACGTTGACGGTTCGTCGAGACTGATAATAAGTTTGTTATGAAAGACAGCTCTGACCTTCGAGCCCAACGGCAGATTCAATGCACGCAGACTGTCATTGGGTTCTAGCAAATGGTATTCCGCGCGGAAAAAGTCAAACCGTCGGAGAATAAGTAACCAGTGTCCCTCAGGACCTTCGAAGCGTTGACAAAAAACATCGACATCGTTTTTTTGTCCTGAAAATATAACAGGGGCATCTGCCAAAGAAGTGCCCCGTTTCCATTTTCTGATTTTTCTTGGATAGCCGGACGACGTTTCCTCGTCCTCGCCTCCAGTCACACCAATCAAAAGAGTGTCGGCGTCGAACCAGCAGGTGTTCGCCTTGCTTTCAGGGACAACAAATCCATCAGGAACAAAGCTTTTAGCCTGAAGATCGAACTCACGAACAACGGAGGCGTCTGATCCACCATCAGACAAATAAATCAAACACCGTCCATGATTGTTGTATTCAGCGTCCTGCCAAACCCAGTTGCGCCCTTCACGAGCTGCCAACAAGTCAAGATCGAGAACAGTTTCCCAAGCCGGATGGCCAATCGTGTCGTTAAATTCGGATTGAAAGGCCCGGCGCAGTAACCCTCGCGTGTGATTCTCATCTTGCCAAAAGTTGTAAACGACAGAGTTCACCAACATAATCTGGGGGATGCGATCGGGTGCGCTGAGAACTCCCTTCAGAGAATCGACCAGTCTCTGAAAATCCGGATCTCCCGCAAGTAGAGATTCAACTTTGCTGTTCTGCTCGCGGACGAAATTCATTGATTCATGGGAACAAACATCTTCAAGCCAAAGATAGGGATCAGTGACCACGAAAACTCCTTTGATGGGGAACTGGAGGGACGGGGGCAAGGTCGTTACCAGAATGCACGATTGTTTTCAATAAGCACCTTTGCAAGCCTACTCGACTGCCTGCCAATCAACTTCGCCTTACAGGTATCGGAATATTGCTTCGCGGAAAGAATCAGGGTGTCAACCTTCACATTCTCAGGTCGGTCTGAAATGCAACCTGAAGTGCACTCACGAGAATGTAACGTGCACATCAGAAAGTAAAATTGAAGCCCGAGGAGTGATGGCACGCTTCCCGCTGACCGGTTTAGATTCTTGGAAGTCAAGCCGCATGAGTCATTCAAAGGGAATTCCCTAAGACGAAGTGCATCTTGAAGTGCTGGTATGAACGGTTTGAAATCCTCAAAAAGCCTGTCGGTAAGACCGTCGTTGACGGGAAGCAAAGAGAAATTGAAGACAAGACCTCGTTCTGCGAGGCTGCCCTCAGCCCTGTGTGACCAATCGCGAACGACCGCGGCCTCTGGAGTTTCTCCCACCTCAACCAATGAGCTTGTGTTGCAGGCTCTCAATCAGATTTCAACTCCGTTGCCGAAATATTTCGATAGCCAATCATCCCAATGCAGCGCACATCAAACAAACTGATCCAAAGAATTCCAGATCACCGCAATTTCTTCGTACGTCTTCCCACCCAACTCAATCATCTTCCGCTGACCTGTATCCACAGCACCTGTTCTTTTATAAAAGGACAGGGTCGGATTGCCCGCAAGCACCCATGCGTAAGCACTCCGATATCCACGTTCTCGAAGGAATTTGAGACCCTCACACAAGAGAAGATACCCAATCTGATTTCGCTGGCAGGCGCGAAGAAGATACAGGGACCACAACTCGCCACTCCCTTCAAATTCAACATCGCGATTGGCACCAGCGCTGACGAAACCGAGAATGTTTCCATCCCGTTCAGCCACGAGCGTCTTTCTGTCAATCAGAGCAGCTGATTCGAGGATGATCTTTCGCCAACGGTCCAAACGCTCGGCGAATTTGGCTGGAAGAGAATCCAAGTAGGCTTCGTCAATCAAACCGGAATAGGTTTCGCGCCAAGAATGAATATGGACATTTGCCGCGCCAATCTCATCTCCCGCTGCCAATGGCCGGACTATTGTTCCACATCGATTCGCGACTTGAATCCCCAAAAGTTCCGATGCGGAAAAGCGTCCGCTTCGAGACAATATCGAGGACAAAAAATCAGTTTTTCTTCTCACATATTCTTCAATATCATTGCCAACAGCAGCTGCAATGTCTGACTTTATCTGCCCATACTCATCGCGCAGCGCCTGCGAACCGCGCAGTGCATCGCGGACTGCAAGATGGTTTTTGAATGCAACTATTTCAAATTTTCCGGCGTAAATGTGAGCCTTGGGCCCGAAATCCTCGGGTATCCGAAA
The DNA here is from genome assembly GCA_041171905.1 of Pseudomonadota bacterium. GTDB lineage: Bacteria > Bdellovibrionota_B > Oligoflexia > Silvanigrellales > Silvanigrellaceae > RFOM01. The sequence continues at coordinate 5,619 of JBEDKY010000159.1, read as the reverse complement.
CGCCTCTCGGCCGCTGATGCCAAGATTGCCCCGATGCACGAAGCCGGCGGAAGTCAATTTTGTAATGACTGCCGCCAGAGCAGTGTCGTCAGAAACCATGATATCGATGTCGATGATAGGTTTCGCGCACAACCCCTCAACTGAAGTACTTCCGACGTGTTCAATTGTGCACGGAAGAGCGCCCAAAATTGTCTCGAGCCGATTTTTAAGAACGATAAAATCAGCACTCCATTTCGGACTCCATGGCTGAACTTCAATTTTCGACATCAACTTTTCTCCTTTGCATCTGGAGTGACACAGAAAAATGTTGAGACTGTCTGAAATCCAATGGATTCGGCAAGTTTAACAGATGCTGTATTCGCTGAAGACACAAGATAATATGGGGTCAAATTTCTTTCCTTTAAAAGAAGACAGAAGTGCGAGATCAATGCCTTTGCATATCCCCGTCCCCTAAACTCCTCGCGGGTGGAAACTTGACCGAGTGAGGCACGAAAAGAATCGCTCACCAAGGCCTCACAGCATGCAACAATCTTCTTGTCTGACAACAATACGCACATGGGTGACTCCGGCCCCCAGTGCTTGATTGGCCCAGTGCGGTCAAATACCCAAGCGTCGGCAAACTCGAGAAGAGGGCTATCGCGATGCAACAGACCCATTTCCGCTCCCCTTGGCATCGGGGCGAGAGAAAAGCGGCTCCAGTTCAGCTCCATCAAGAGATCGACACCAAATTGAACCGGAAAGCTAGCCAACTCTGAAGTTGAAAGAAGAGTCTGAGGAATCTCAATATCCCATTCCCTACTGCGCTCAAGAGCATCGTTCAAAAGAAGTTTTGCCACTTCCCCACTGGTCGCAACAATCCACTGCGCGCATGATTCATAAAGTTTGTAGCCCGGCCCATCGAACAGAGCTCCTTGTATTTCATCCGTTTGGCAGATCGTAGCCAATGATTCCGGTGTTTTTCTACAAATATAATTTGGATAAAGATTCAGGGTTTCGAATCTTCCCAAAAAGCTCTGCAGCTCTTCTGATTGAAAAGCCATTCTTCGTATACTCACGTGCTGATTTCCTGTTCTGGAAGAATGAAAGACATTGGAGAACTATGACACTGTTTACTGAATCGGCGGAGGATTGAGAAGCAGCACATGATCACACTGGTAGCGATAGCCTATCCTTTGATAAATCGCATTCGAAGTCGGATTGTTTGCATCGGTAAAAAGTAGACATCGGGGCGCACCTTGATTGAGAATATGCTGGGAAAGATGAGCCACAAGCGTCGATGCATATCCATGACCGCGGCGCTCCGGCGGAGTGTAGACCAATGAGACCGTTGAGCCAAAACTAGCTTTTCTAATTTCTGCTGCTATCGCAACCGGTGTGCCGTCCAATTCCCAAACCACAACCGACTGATTCTGCAGGAATCGCTTAACAACTTTAACAACGTCATCTTTCAGAGTAGGAGACCGAGCTTCGGGCAAGTTGCAGTCGATATAAAATCCCAAGACGAATTTTTCCAAAATTTCCTCATCGCCTGCATAAGCAAAGCGCATCAGGCCGCGTGCGGGCTTAGTTGGAAAATCTACACTCATGAGTTCATAGGCCATCATTGGGGTCACCGACTCGATCCAAGAACTGTTGCGACTCCTCCCATTTTGAATGATGGCATTCACAGATTGAGCAGGACCAAAAATGCTTTCCGGCGCACCAAATTTATTCATCCACTGCTCAAATGCAAACCACGCAGCCTCTGGGCTCATCTCGGAAATCAAAGGACGGCTGGGTCTTGTTTGCAACATGGAACCGACCAAAGTTTCACCTTCAAATACAAGGGCACCAGTCGCATCAGTTTGCCAAACAGATTTATCAGACAGGGAATCCAAAACTCCCAAGATCATGTTGTTCGGCATCAAATTTCGACTCAGATTGTTCCACGCAGCATCGTAAAACTCCTGTGGTGTTGCGGCTATCGCAAATCGGTAGGTCATTGTCACGTCCTTCAGAGCATCTCATTACTACCTTGGAATTAAGGCACATCGTTCTGCTAACTCCAAGTCAGAACTTCAATTCCTGAGGCTCGGGCCGAGTCTGCTTGCCGCTTATCCTTTGTGACCAATGTTGCATCCCACTCTTTGGCGAGTGCAATGAACACGCTATCACAGCCGCGGCTTCCGGTCACCAGAACGCTTGTTTATATAGCGTATCGCACTGCAAAATTCCTTTTACTCAGCGTCGTAGATCGGAAACAATCTCTTCGGAATCACGGCTCGGCATAGTCTCGGACAAAGTGTCGGCAATCGCATCTGCTTCGCTGTTAAAGGCGCGGTAAGACCGAGCGCGAGTCATACGGGCAGGCTCGGCTTCAAGGTGTCCGCGCTCGTTGATCCAAAAAACAAGATCCTCTCCGGCAGACAACTGTAGACGTGCGCGCAGCGGTGCCGGAATGATGCACTGCCCTTGATCAGACACTGACGAGGAAAAGGCCTTCTTGGTCATGACTACCTCCAAATTTAAACCATAAACCAACTCTACCGCGGTTTCTGCTCCGAAACCTGGTTCCCGATCGCTTTAACTTGGCTTCAATCATCCAGAAAAATTGACTTCTTGTTGGCAAGATTCCGGCTTCACTGATACGGACCCAAAAGACTTGGTAGAACATTACACACGCGGGGGCCGTCCCATCTCGTACAAGTCGCTCGCAATTATTGGGCTCGGACGCACAAAGGGCACAAAAATCGAATTGACGCTGCTAAAGGCCCTTGCTAGCCACGCTTCGACACTCTAAAAAGGTCATTTTTCCAAGAGACAGCCGCCTGAGGATGAAAACATGAGACTACTGGCCAATTTCGTCATGTCGGCGCTTGGTTTTACGGCCTGTGTGCACAAGACCGAGAACATCGCTCAAGTGAATCAGAAAACCCATGAGAGCGGATGTCTTGAACTGGAGGCAGACCTCAACTACGCACACAACACCATGATGGGCGATTTTTCTGGCTTACATCATAACGAAGAATTGAAGAAAAGCATTCTCGCAATGTTCCCGATTCTCGTCGAAGAAAGCCGATTCTGTGCGAGCAAAATTGACTACATGCGAACAATTCGTAAGTACTTTGCGGCATTCAAAGACTCTCATGTTAAAGCCCGCTGGAAAGCAGATCAAATCGTAAAAAACATCTTCCACATTTCAACTGGACGGAATGCCGAAGATTTGAACCTCAGCGGTTTACAGTCCTCGGCGACGGGAATTGGAATTACGAAATTCAACGAAAACTATTTGGTCACATCAATTGACCGATCTCTGGCGAGTGATACGAATGTGAAGATCGGTGATGCTCTTCTCGAGTGTGACAACGTATCAGCAACCCGAATCATGCGGGATGAAATCCTTCCATATGAGTCTATAGCGGTTCAAGATGCAAGTGAATACAACTTTGCCAAACAGATCTTCATTCGGTGGGACAAGTCACCAGGCGACGTAAGCCAGTGCATCTTTCAAAGACAAGATAAGAAAATCGCAGCTAAATTCATTTGGAAAGAAGTGAATGAGAACTATTCGACCGAGGCTGCCAGCACGCGACCAGTCTATGAAAAACGAGTTTCAAGCTTCGGTCATGTTGTAAAGGTCAGAACGTTTGCGGCATACAATAGTGAGTCGAAGGAAATTCTTGAACAGTTTGTTGCCGACGCCGAGACACTGCGAAAAGATCGTATTGTCATCATGGATCTTCGTGGAAATGGGGGTGGCGACAGTTCATATGGAGACGCGTGGCTCAAGAAGCTTTATGGTTTTTCAAGACGAGCGCTCTCGGAGCAACCGACACTTTTTCTCAGCACGCCAAAGAATCTTTTTCACTTGTCGAGGCTTTTTCAGATTCAGAACGGTCACAGTGCTGACGATACTAAGCCAATTACGGCCGAGCAGGCTTCTTTCCTCGCGTGCCTCAAAGAGCACGTTGGTGCACTCGCAGCCTGCGAGAAAGCAAGCTACGCATCTGATACCGTTTCCAACGGCGAGACTTCTCTTTTTGCTGGCAGATTGATCGCATTGACTGACTCCCATGTCTTCAGCTCCTCAGATTTCTTTCTTTCGCAGATCAGACAAATGCCACGTGCTAGCCAAGCAGGAATATCCACCGACGCTAGCACCAGATACGGTGACTTGCGCCTCGATGCGGTTCCAAGTGGTCGCTTCCTCTTTTCCATTCCGACGAAAGTTTTTCCAGAATTCGCCGGTAGTCATAAAAGCGGAAAACCTTTTGTTCCTGAAATCGAGCTGAAATATGACATTGAGGCTGAAATCTCTGAAAGAGACTCAATCCTCGAGGCGCTCGAGGGTTTGTTGTCCACTGAAAATTCGGACGTACAGTTTCGCACCCCGCCCAAGTAGAAAAGGAAGAAGATACGCAAATATACTGAAAAAAAATTATTCATCGATTTCATATGTAGGAATCGAATTTCCGGGATAGACACTTCGATTTGACGCTCTGTTATCAATGATGTGCAGCATATAAATGCCGCTAGTACGGCCGCTGATAATAACTCGAAAGAACACTCGATATCGCCCTTCGCCAAACACCCAAGACTGATCTCCGGTCACGGGATGAACCGCTGGTGTCTCCGGATTTTCCAAAAGAAATTGAAGAACCTTGTCATGATCCTTCAAAAAAAGTTCCACCGACTCAACGTCATGCGAGCTGGCAAAAATGAAATCTTCGATTTGTTCAAGAGATTGCTCGTATGCGTCGGTCAGAATAATCTTCATGAAGCTTTTTTCTTCTTGGGTTTGGCCTTGGAAAAACGCTTTAATCTATCACCACTGCCAGGAACATACTCTTTACCCTTGCCACTCAGCGCATCAGACATTCCAAGCAGTCGCCGTTGCAGAGATACAATCTCATTCTGCATCTGTGCGTATTGAGCCTCACTCATGAGGATAAACGTCTCACCAGTCCTCCTTTGAATGCGGACTGGTTCTAAACTGGCAAGATCGAGAAAATTTCTTAGCTCAGCACGGAGTTGTTTTGGATTTGTATTTTCCATTGCTTCATGGCCCTCCTAGAATCGGTGTACCATAAGGCGTACATCTTGTCGATACGCTTTTTCAGTGTACATCCCTTTAAGTCTTCCGCTAGGCATATTCATTGGTCGCAAATGCGACCAATTGCGACCAACGCCTGTGTATCTCCAGAGACGTCGGTGGATGTTGGTGGACAATGGCTGGTCCGGCATGTTTTTAATAAGAATAACTTTTATCGTATTACCAATGACTTCTCGTGTTGATTTTTCGAATCCCTCTCTCTCCGCCAAAACTTCGAGAGACCCGCTCAGTGAGCGGGTTTTTTTGTTGTCATGATCAACTTGCGGCCATTTGCGGCCACGCAGAATCGAAAACCTCCCCCGGAGGGGCGATTTCTCTCCGCCATTGGCCGCAAGGGCCGACGTGGGTCACACTCAGCGCGGCTTTAAACTAAAGCACATTCGCCTCAGCTCTCTTCCAATGCGCTTGTGCGAGCTTCTGCAGTGCCTTTTTGTCACGCCGCGCGTAGACCTTCACCGTGTCTGAATCCTCGTTGCCAAGAATCATTCCAGCCAAGGCTACATCGCCCGTTTCATTGTAAATTGCCC
>JBEDKY010000158.1:0-3338 GCA_041171905.1 Pseudomonadota bacterium | reverse complement strand
GTCCGACTTGCAATCAAAGGTCGGACAAAATAACCTTCCGGCATGAAAGTATTTCCGCTCAAACAAAGTCTGCGCACAATCTGTTCACGGGTCGCGATCCTGTCGGCGTTGGCGACACAGGCAGCTGCATGTAATTCGCTTTTTTATCAGCCTGACAAATTCATCTATTCGCTGCCTCGTCAGGTGACACCATCCTTTGAAGAATTTCGGATTCCTACTGGCCCAAACGGCGAAAAATTAAATGTCTGGAAGTTCCAAGCACGCCGGCCGCGCGTCGGAACCGTCGTACACTTTCACGGCAACGCGCAGAACATGTCGGCCCACGTTTGGTTCGTAGCGTGGATGATTGATGCCGGATTTGATGTCGTGACCTTCGACTACCGTGGCTATGGCGAAAGCGACGGAGTGGCCAACAGACAAAACACAATCGAGGACGGGCAGGCGGTGCTCAACTGGGTCGTACAGCAGCCTGCCAGCGCTCCTGTCTTTGTCATCGGACAAAGCCTCGGCGGTGCTGTGGCATTTGCATCACTCGCGCAACTCGACCCACAGCCCCCCATTCGTGCGCTCATCATCGAGTCGAGCTTCGTTTCGTACCGACAGCTGGCGCGTCGCAAGTTGGGCTCATTCTTTTTAACTTGGCCGCTGCAATGGCCGCTGTCTTTTCTGGTGACGGACCACCTCAGTCCGCGTGAACTCAAGCTAAAATCTCCGCTGCCAATCATGTTCGTTCATGGCACAAGAGATGCCGTGGTTCCCTACTCCGAGGGCGTCGATTTTGCCGGCAAAGCGGAGCGTGAGCAGAACGGCGTGAGTTTTTTCAGCCACGAAGGCGGCGGACACACGTCCTGCTTTATGGAAGGCCGAGACAATTCCTGTCAGCGTGAGGTGTTGCAGTTTCTGAGTTCGTTCACCATCGGACCGGACACCTTGTCGGAGTCCAAAAAATGAAACATATTCTCAAACGCTTCGACTGGGTTCTGCATCCAATTACCGTTTTCGTGGTTGCGCAAATCTGTTGGGCTCTGCTCGTATTCACGTGGATCTGGTGGTATTTCGATCGCGAAAAGGCAATAACGTCGATCTTGGGAAAAGTTCCCGTTCCTCCGGATCTGCGCGCGGGTCAGTGGATCATTCTACTGCAGGGCGGAATTTTGCTTGCGCTCATTCTCCTCGGATTGCTGATGACTTTTATTTCGCAGCGAAAACAGGTCCGCCTGAATCGTCTTCATGAGTCTTTCCTCAGCAACATTACCCATGAACTGAAGACACCCATTGCATCGATCCGCCTTGCCACCGAGACTCTTTTGCTGCGAAAAATACCCGAGCAGACGCAAAGAGGATTTCTCGAGCGGACACTCTCCGAAAGCATCCGCCTGCAAAACCTTGTCGACAGCATTCTCGTCGCTGCGCGTTTGGAGTCTAAAAGCTATTCACAGAATAAAGAAGTGACCGACCTCGTCGGTTTGGTTGAAAATTGTGTTGAAAACTTCCGCGAACGCGTGGGCAACGATCGTACGGTACATTTCGAAAAAAAATACACGCTCAAAAAACATGAGTTTTTGCTCGAAGGCGATCCGATTCAGCTGCAGATGCTGTTCGACAACCTGCTCTCGAATGCCTTCAAATACACAAATCAGGGCGGCACTATCACCATCACCAGTCAACTCACTCCGAAGTTTTTTTCCGTCAACATCGCCGACGACGGTGTAGGAATCGACAAAGAGGCGTTGTCGAAGATTTTTGACAAATTCTATCGCGCGGAGGGAACATCGCGCATCCGTGTGCAGGGGTCGGGACTCGGTCTTTTTATAGCCCGTTCCGTTGTTCAAGCACATGGCGGCACGCTGACCGCAAGCAGCGAAGGACCAGAAAAAGGGGCACAGTTTTATGTCAGCTTCGAAGGGAAAACTGCTGCTCGTCGAGGATGAACCGGCGATCGGCGAGACTCTCAAATTCAATCTCGAAAGCGAAGGCTTCAGTGTCGACTGGAAGCTTGACGGCCTGACGGCGTTCGACACGCTTTGCAAAGATGCAAACCAATTTGATGCGGTAATCCTTGATTTGATGCTTCCGCATTTGAACGGATTTGAAATTCTTGCACGCATCAGGCCGCTGGCCGAGCGCCTTCCGATTCTCGTCCTGAGCGCCCGAAGCCTCGACTCCGACAAGGTCAAAGCTTTGGAATTGGGCGCTGATGATTACGTCACAAAACCGTTCTCTCTCCAAGAACTCATGCTGCGGGCGCACGGACTCGTCAAACGCGGGCAATGGGCGCGGCACACGGAGCGCGGCGCCTCGTTGGTCTTTCAACTCGGGCAGGCTGAATTTTCGCCGATCACGCACACAGTAAAAACAGCCGCGGGTGAAACAATCAAAATTACACCCACAGAAATGCTTCTTGCGCAGACCTTTTTTAAGAATCCCGATCGTCTGTTATCGCGCAATGAACTTTTGGAAAGCGTTTGGCAATATTCGAGCGGCACCGAAACACGCACGGTCGATGTCTTCGTTGCTAAAATCCGCCGCTACACTGACACGGGAAGCCCGACTTCAGTGATCGAGACAGCCCGCGGGCTCGGTTACATTTACAAGGCCTCCGACGCAGGCAAATAGGTCCTGTTTGCAAAAATCGCTCAATCAGTGATTCAGTTCCCAGAGGCAAAGTCGTGCTGTTTGAGGAGCAGATGAACCAGAACAGGGTTTGATGAAATTTCCAATCAGACCAGACTTCCACGTTGGCAATGGACTGCCGCCCGAGAGCGAAATAAAAAACGCGAATCGTGCAACAATCGGCCCGCGATTCAGACGCTCAGGAGGAGGAATGCCGCCAACAGAGGCTTTCAAAACCGAGTCGAACGTTTCGTTGACGTGTTCGAGCTTTGTACCCTTTCTGCGATAAAGCACAGGCGTAGACGACTTTTTCGATTTGACAGTCGACAATTCCGTGTCTTCCGAGGGCTGTGCCCAAATCACATCATAAATAAGAAGCCCGTTCAGTTTTTCCTCGAAAGCCTGTTCCGGAATATTCAAGTCCCGCTCAAATCTGTGAACGATCCGAGTCAGATATCCTCCATAATCTGAGTCGTCCCCGAGAGTCGTATAGACTACTTTATTCAGCTTGGCGTTGTATGTGATTTCAACCTTGATCGCCTTTTCCAACAGTCCCTTCGAGCCTATCCTGCGCTGCTTCTCGGCGAATGCAGATTCTCCGCTTGGCAAAAGCGCGCTCGAAGAACCCCTGGTGAGTGAACCGACGTCAGCAGTACCCGATTCAATCGATTGTTCTGAACTTTTGGAATTGTCTGTCAGCGGGATCAAACCAGTCGCTTCCTGAC
>JBEDKY010000157.1:0-6829 GCA_041171905.1 Pseudomonadota bacterium | reverse complement strand
TTCTATGAACATCCAACAAGAACTTTTGTCTATTCTAAAAGACTACCCTGATTTCCCAAAACCCGGGATCGTCTTTAAGGATATTTGCCCATTGCTCGCCAACCCTGCTGCATTCAAACGGGTGCTTCGGCATTTGGCAGAACACGCGGGCGATTGCTCCGCAACGCATATCATCGGCATGGAAAGCCGTGGATTTTTGTTCGGCATGCCACTGGCTGCAGAGCTTAATCTACCGTTTATTCCGGCGCGCAAGGCAGGAAAACTTCCCGGCGAAGTTCTCAAACAGAGCTACACGCTGGAATACGGAATCGATCACGTCGAAATCCAGAAGTCTTCGATCCACTCCGGCGGCCGTTACCTTATTGTAGATGACGTCATCGCCACAGGCGGCACTGCTGCTGCTGTGGCTCGCTTGGTGCAATCCAACGGCGGAAACGTGGCGGGATTTTCCTTTGTCATTGAGCTCTCTTTTCTCAACGGACGCAAGGCACTTCAGGAACTCGCACCCAGCGCAGGCGTATATTCACTCCTCAGCCTGTAACAATTGCCGCCTGCAATTGTTGTCGACCTAAAATCAGCACCGTTATTGAAATGACATTCATCTTCGTATCGCCCGACTTATTCGGGATACTGGGGCGGTCGGATGCGTCGAGTGACGCATCCGAGAGTCTGCGCTTCCGTTTCACAAAGTCCCGTTGCGGACTGATGTTGAGGAGTCTTCTGATGAGTGCTGCGCGCTGGAATGTGTGTGCTGTGGGTCTCATGTCGGCTGTACTTGCAGTCGCAGGTTGTGGTAAGAAAAAATCTTCGGTCAGCGATGGGCTCGGCGAAGGAGCCTCGATCACTATTTCGGGTCAACTCGCACTCGAAAACTCTTCGACAGCTGCCGCGTTGAATCTTGCGGATCTGAATGCGGCCAGCAACCTGGATGTCGACGCCCTTAAGGTTTATTGCGTCTCTTTTGCATTTCCACCCAAAGCAGGCACAGGCGAAGTCGATGGCAGCGGCAATTTCTCGCTCAACATCGAAGCCAACGGAGTGTCCATTGGCTGTTTCATTCTCAACGGCACAGATACCGTGGCAACGATGGTCTTTGAAGACACATCTTCAAAGAACGTCGACGGCAATGCCAAGAGCGATGCGCGACTGGCGTTTTCCGGCAACACCAGCATGGGAACAATCAAGGTCGACACTGCCACCGGCAAGGCTAAGGCAGATGTCGCAAATTTCAAGAGCGCGGTTAAGGCATTCAGCGGCAGCGGCTTCGACTTCACCGGAACTTGGAAACTCAAGGCTGCTGATAACCTCCCGGAGGGCTATCAAACGGCCATCGACTGCGCCCCAGGGGGTAGAGATTGCGAAGGGCCCGCAAAAGGAATGGATATTTATTTGAAGAGGATTTCCGGCAAAAAGACATCCGACAATTCCGACGCCTACGCCATGGGTATCTGGAAATCAAAGATTGCGTTCGAAAATTGCGGACAAAAGCTTGGCTTTAAAAATGATGATGCCAAGGCCAAGGTCGGCATCGACTTTTCGAGTTCTGGTTTGGGAGATGGCCCGTTTACATGGTCTTCTGGATGGGAGGAAGGCTGGAAAAGCTCATCAGCGAAGACAACCTATCCAATTCCAAACTGCGCGCCTGACAGAATCAACGACGTTGAAGTCATGAAGTGTAAGGGAACAGCGAACGGTGCATTGGCCTATAGCGTCAACGTCAATTCGCGCGATTCTGGCTGCCGCTATGAAGACGGTTCACCTGTCGAAATCAAAAACTGGCACGATAACCCGGTGAACTGGGGCAGCAATCAGTGTAGCGATTTCGCCAAAATTCCAGCCCTGAAGGTCTGCAGCAACACGGGTACTTTGAAATCAAACGGCAAAACAATTACGTGCAAGGGCATTCACGGCATTGTTAATGGCAATGGAGATGCGGTGACCGGTTATACGTTCACGCAAGATCCTGCCTACGACGGCGCCTGCTCTAGCGCAGGCAGTGAGCTTCAAAGGCTGCAGTGCTATGCGAACTACTATCATCAAAACCGCGACAGCGGCGACAAGTGTATTGCCGATGTGCATCTCAACTGGGGAGCCAAAGATGCTTCGCAATTCGTGATGCGCGGCGACGGCCCGCAGCGCTCCACCAACCAGTTTGTCATGAATTTGCTCACCTACACGAGCGACACGACAGCTGCCGTGCATGATGAAAAAACCTATTTCCGCGGTGTGCCTGCAGGCTCAAAAGACGGCGGGCAGATGTTCATCAATTGCCGTTTTGCGGAATCTGTCGACATGGCGCTGAACAAACTGTCAGACACAGAAGTTTTGATCGAGCTCGTCATGACTCAGAAGTCTGTGGATCAAAATCCAGTTTGCAACACTGAAACAGGCGGCTCTGCAGGCTTTACACAAAAATTCATGTTCAAGGCCGACAAGCAGTAATGAACAGATTCATGCTGCACCCCGATGGCGCAGCATGTGAGAAAATTTAAATGCCGGCAATACGCCGGCTTTTTTTTATGCGGATTGTTCGATCGATGAGGAGGACTCTTCTTTATGAAACTCCAGATTTTAAACATTCAGCCGCAGGTGGGAGCATTCGAATGTATCGCCACAGTGTTGTTTCTCTTGCTCACCGATGCAGAACATCTCTTTTAAAAATACAAAGGGCCGGCTTCCTGCCGGCCCTCTTCTTTAGGGTACCCCGCGCCCAGCTTTTAGTGCGGGCACGGGGAACAAAGTGGGCTCCGCCTCGCGACGGTCGATCAACTCGCCCCCACAACTGATTCTCTTCCTGAGAATCGGCCTTACTGGCAGTCCTGAATCTGATTTTTAAGACTCAGGTGCGCATCCTGCGCAACGGGGCTTTTTTTCTTCGTCCCTGAAGCGTTGCAAAACCGCCTGCAGAGCCCACTGAAAATGTCTTCGGTGCGCTCTGTGAAGGTTGAACGGGAGAAATTTGCAGTGCAGAGACAACTTGTCAGACGTGAAGAAAAGTGCGGGAAATACGCGTCAGATTGTATTTTTTTTAGACAGTCTCAGTCTAAAAGATGGGTTATGAGTGGCAATTCCATCGCACCGGACTGCAATGCCCAGTAGATAACTGACATGACAACAAAGTAAGTGATGACCGAGGTCAGTGTACGCTTCTCGCTGCGCAGTGCCGGGCCCCATGCTTGCGGAGCTGCATAAAGACTTGTTTCACGGATGCGCGACAAACTTGGGAACCAGCGGTTAGGCACCGATACTTTGTACTGTGCATAAGCATCACCAAAGATGTGAGTGAGTTTACGTTCTTCCCATGCCACGACCGGAATGTATTGAGCATAAAAAACCGCAACAACCACAGGTGGAAGCCAACTCACGTTGCACATCAAAGACAAACCGATGCTAAGCACCAAATTTCCGAAATAAAGCGGATTGCGCAACAGCGCAAAAGGACCTTCTTTCACAAGTTGACCATTGGAATAGCTGCGCGTGCGCGAGATGGTTCCAATGTACGCCACACCGTATGTGCGGATGAGCTCACCAGTCAGTGCGACAAGCCCACCGACGAGCAACGAAAGCAGAGTTGGCTGTGCGTAGAGGATGGCACAGATGATGATTGGAATAGGTGTGTAGTCACGCAGACGAAAAAGGATTTCTCCGAGTTTTTCAAATCTGCTCAATTGCGGAAGAGCGTCCATCATGCGGAATCCTTCAATTCAAAAAAAAGTCTTTAAAATAAATCTGTCGCATCCTGCATTGCCGCCGCAGCAACGTTTCGAGGCAAACCATCCGATTGAGACTCGCGGAAATCCGCAGGACTCAAATTGATGTGATCGTCAAGCGACACCGACAAGCCGTGCAGCATACGGTTGAAGTCGACTCCCATGGTGCCAGCGTTGTACTGCGCAAGCGGCCAGCCGAACGTCTCGACGAACAGCTTTTCGAACTCGTCATACACAGCCTGCGAAGCACTGAGAAGCCAAATCTCATTGGAGTCGAGATGCCAGACGATCTCGGTCAGGCGGACTGAGGGAAGAGTTCCGCGCAGCAATTCCTGTTTGAGTCGGTCGCGGGTCGCATCGCGGAGTTTTTTTCCCTGCGAACGGCCCTGATCGCCGCGTGCCGATTTTCCCTTGCTCTGCAGAGCTTCAAGTGCATTTTTCATCTGCAGCCTGAAGTAGGTACCAGGGATACGCTTCACATCGGAGCGCAAGCCAAAAACAAACGCCTGCTCGTAGAGATGCTCGTGTGCTAGGTCGAAATTTGCTTCGCCGCTGTAAGGATGGCACCAACCCGTGCTCGTTTCGCGCTCGTCATCAGGCCCAAGTGGAGAAATGCTTCTCTTTTTAAGCTTTTTTAGAATTTCTTTGAACTGAACCTGCTTGGGTTCGACAAGAATCTGCACGCGACGGAGCGCGAGGGCACCAGCACCCAATGACATAGGCGACTCTCCAATATGATATCAGCGGTCTTGGCGCGGCACTGTGTCACAGGCGTCTGCCTGCCGCAAGTGAGAGACCACTCCGGCCGGACCGGCAAATGCCATGAAGGGCGTACTGAAGCTCGCCGCCATACGTCCCTGTCCATCAACAGCAATGATTCCAGCACGTCCGTCCATGCGCCGCCACAAATCCGCAAGGGTAGATTCCACAGCCTCGTGCAGTGGAACTCCCGCACGGACGGCGGCAGAAATGCGCTGTCCTGCAGCAATTCGTAAGAGCCCCTCGCCCCAACCCGTGCAACTGACTGCCGCCCCCTCGTCGTCGGCATAGACCCCAGCACCAATCACAGGCACATCGCCCACTCGGCCCTGCATTTTGCCTGGCGTTCCGCCCGTGCTTGTGCCCGCAAATAGTGTCCATGGCTGTGAGTGTATGGATTTGTTCCGCAACGCGAGGACAACACCGACGGTTCCGCGCTTTTCCGGTTCGCTTCCCGATCGCAAAGATTCAGCGGCAGGAGATGCAAAAAACACCTTTGCATCGGGTCGGCCTGCGGCAATCCAACGGGCAAACACCTCTCGCTCGCGTGGATCGACAAGTTCGTCCGGCGGCAATGACTTGTGACCACACCGCAGTGCAAAACGCTCTGCACCCTCGCCCACGAGAAGAGCGTGGTTGGTCTGGTTCATAACGTCATAGGCGATTTTGGAAGGGTGGAGAAAATTGCGGATGCCTGCGACCGCGCCTGCCCGCAGTTGGGCGCCTTCCATAACTCCGGCATCGAGTTCGACCTCTCCGCACTCATTCAAAAAACTCCCGCGGCCGGCATCAAATGTAGGATCGCGTTCGAGCACTTCGAGCGCGGCCAGAACGATCTGCATTCCAGATGAACCTTTGCGGTACTCTGTGAGAGCCGATTGATAGGCGCTCCGCACTCCGGCGGCATGAGCCTCATGTAGGGAAGCGGGAATGTCCCATGCGCCGCCATGAACCAAAAGCCTGATGTCTTCACGTTCACCTTCGCCATCTTCCCACTGACAGGGCGTTGTGTGCGCTTCGACGACAACTGATTGAAATTGTTGAGTGACAGTTTCATTGAGGGAATGTGTGGTCATGTCAGCCGTCCGGATGTTTTTTGTTTTCATTACAGGAAAAAACAGCTAAGTGCCCAAGGACAACGGAGGGTTCAGACACGCACTCGTCCGTCCGACACCCACGTCCGTCCCCGAGGATTAGAATGAAAGAAGCTCCCCGTCCATCAAAAGCACACAAGAACCACACCTTCGCAAGCGCGTTGACCAGCCAGCAGCGGGCAGCACTCAAGGCCCGTGCGCATCACTTGAAGCCCTTAATTCAAGTTGGTCAGAATGGATTGAGCGAAGCTGTTTTCGCTGAATTGCAAAGCGTTCTTCAGACGCACGAGCTCGTCAAATTGCAGCTCCCTGGCCAGAGCGATGCGACGGAGAAAAAAGATGCGCTTGAGGAACTCGAAGAGCATCTTCCCGAACACACGTTTGTGGTGGGACGCATAGGCCGGACAGTTATTTTGTATCTGGAGAAAAATCCGCAGGATGCGAAAATTCCGTTGAAAGATCTGCTTTGATTTCCCTCCGCACGCGGCTTGGGTTACGTGACCTATCATTGTTGTTATTGCGCCGGCACGTTTCCGGCCTGCTGTTGCTGAGGAGAATGAATCATGAGTCCGCATTTCACCCGCGCTACGGACAATAATGGCATCGATGCCGAACAAGCCCGCGAGGCTGTTCGCACCCTGCTGCGCTACATGGGTGAGGACCCCGAACGCGAGGGACTGCAGGAAACCCCAGACCGCGTGTGCCGCGCATGGGTTGAAATGACCGAAGGGTACAGAATGAGCGCCGAGAAGGTGCTCTCAACCACCTTCGAGGGCAACTCCGACGAAATGATCGTCCTCAAGGACATCGAGTTCACATCCTGCTGCGAACACCACCTGTTGACCTTCAGCGGCAAAGCACATGTGGCTTATTTGCCCGCAAATGGTCGAATTGTCGGATTGTCCAAACTGGCACGGATCGTCGATGTGTATGCAAAGCGACTTCAGGTTCAAGAACGCATGACCCAGCAGATTGCGGAGGCAATCAAGACAGAACTCAATCCGGCCGGTGTTGCGGTTGTTGTGGAAGGCCAGCACAGCTGCATGTGCGTGCGTGGCGTTAAGAAACAAGGCGCCTCAATGGTCACGAGCTCGTTGCAGGGCGTCTTCCGTGAAAACTCAGCGACGCGCGCAGAATTTATGTCACTGATTAGCAGGCGGGACTAAATTCTGATCAATCTTGAACACGTTGTGCGCCTGCTCAGTGCCAACAAGTAAAGATAGATTTTGTCCCTGCCATGCGAGCGGGAAAAGCATGGTAAAGCGC
>JBEDKY010000156.1:0-5305 GCA_041171905.1 Pseudomonadota bacterium | reverse complement strand
CCGCTGCCGTCCTCGAGGCGGTATACGCCGAATTTCTTGCCTTCTTTGGTGACCTTCTCGAGAGCCATGCTGATGATGCCTGCAATCTTGAGAGGGCGCCGTTTGTGGTCCGGCACGTCATCGCCGTCGAGGAAATTGAGTGCGTCACAAATGGGTGCCTGTGCAATTTCGGCCAAGTCGTCGGCAAGCAGGTCGGCCGGATGGCCGCACATGTAAAAACCCAAAGTTGCTTTTTCGTGGTTGAGTTGGTCCAGCAAGGACCAAGGGCCGACTTTTTTGAGCTGAACACCCGCCAGGAGATTTTGCACGGTGTTTTTCTCGGGTGTCAGGCGGGTTTGCAACGCCAGAGGGTTGAATCGGCTTTGTCCCACAGAGCGTCTGTTGCGTGAGGCTTTCGCTGTTGTCGGATTTGGCTTTGAAGCTGCTGTAGCGGGCTTCTGCTCATCGCTTGAAGCTGCAAAAAGGTCGAAGATGCCGTCGCCAACGCTGTCCTGCCGTTCTGACTCCTTGGAGATGGCTCTCAGCCAGTGGTCGCAGTTGGCAAGAAGTTCAGCGCGATTTGTCGCAATTTCGTCGAAAGCACCAGCCTTGACGAGACTTTCGAGTACTTTTTTGTTGATTTTTCGCGGATCAAGACGGGCAATAAATTCAGGGACGGTTTCAAACGGACCGTTTTGCTCACGCTCCTGCGTGATGAGGTCGATGATCCCCTTGCCGAGTCCCTTGATCGCTCCGAGTCCGAACTGGATTGTGCCAGCTGCAGGAATGGTGAATTCAAATTCGGCCGAGTTCACACTGGGCGGAAGCAGTGTGATGTTCATCCGCTTGCAGTCGCGGACGTAGGAGACAATCTTGTCGGTGTTATCCAGATCGCACGACATGATCGCTGCCATGAATTCGGTAGGATAGTAGGTTTTGAGAAAGGCGGTCTGAAATGTGACGTACGCATAAGCTGCCGAATGGCTTTTGTTGAAGCCATATTCTGCAAATTTTGCGATGAGATCGAAGAACTCCGAAACTCTTTGCGGATTGTGGCCATTTTTGGCCGAACCTTCGACGAAGCGGGCCTTTTGCCGCTCCATTTCCGCTTTGTCTTTCTTGCCCATGGCACGGCGCAGGAGGTCTGCCTCGCCAAGCGTGTAGTTGGCCAGAACGGCGGCAATCTTTTGCACCTGTTCCTGATAGACGATCACCCCATACGTGTCCGCGAGAATCGACTCGAGCTCTGCAAACGGATATTCGACTGCGGTTTTGCCGTGCTTTCTGTTGACGAAGTCGGCAACCATGCCGGAGCCAAGAGGTCCAGGCCGGAACAACGCCTCAACGGCGACGATATCGGAGAAGCACGTCGGCCTCAGCTCGGAAATGAGTTTTCGCATTCCGCTCGACTCAAGCTGGAAGATGCCGGTCAGGTGAGCCGTTGAAACCATGTCGTAGACCTTGGGGTCTTCGAGGTCGATGTTCTCTATGTTGAAATCGGGTTTGTGCTTCTTGCGGATTTCCTGAACGGCTTTTTCAATCACCGTCAAGGTTTTAAGTCCGAGAAAGTCGAATTTGATGAGGCCGATTTTCTCTGCGAATTTGTGCTCAAACTGCGTAATCATTTGCCCTTCGGATTCGAGCTGCGGACAGCTTTCATCCAAAGCGCGGTCGGAGATAATGACGCCTGCGGCGTGAATGCCCAGAGAGTTGAGGGTGCCTTCGATAGCCAGTGCACCTTCCCAAAGAATACGCGTGCGTTCCTCGTTTTCGACCTTTTCGCGCAGTTTTTCTTCTTCTTTGAATGCCTGCTCGAGTGTGATGCCCGGTGTCTCGGGAATCAGTTTTGCGAATTCGTTGCTGTCGAAAAAGCTCCAGCCAAGAATGCGCGCGAGGTTCTTCAGCGCATTTTTGGCCATCAGACGGCCGAAGGTGACGATTTGTGACACGTTGCGCGCGCCGTAGCGCTTGTAAACATAATCGAGTACCTCCGCACGGCGGTCCATGCAGAAGTCTGTATCGATATCCGGCATGCTGATACGTTCCGGATTGAGGAATCGTTCAAACAGAAGATTGAAGCGGATCGGGTCGATGTTTGTGATGCGCAGAGCGTACGTCACCAGGCTTCCCGCCGCCGAACCACGCCCCGGACCAACGGGAATATCGCGTTCCTTGGCCCAGTTGATAAAGTCCTGAACGATCAGGAAGTAGCCGGCGAACTTCATTTTGTTGATGACACCGAGCTCGTATTCAAGACGCTCGTGATAGGTGTTCCAAACGTCGTCGTTAAAGCTTTCACCCATCCATTGCATGACCGCAGGTTTGCGCTGTTCAAGCATCTCTCGCGACAGGCGCGCCAGACATTCATCGGCTGATTCATCGGGACGTTGGCGATAGTCCGGCATGAAAATACTTTTGGTGTCGACCGTGACCTTGCAGCGCTGGGCGATCTTGACAGTGTTGCTGATCGCATCCGGATAATTGCTGAATTTGGCAATCATTTCGTCGGCGGTTGCAAGATGAAAATGATAGGCGGGGTCGAATCCCTGAACATCTGATTTCTGCAATTTATGTTTGATTGCCATCAGTGACAGATGCGTGTCGCGGTCGCTGGGCTTCAGATAATGTACATCCGCCGTTGCAACGATGCCGAGGGATTTTTTGGTGGCCAGTTCGACAAGCTGCGGGAGCAGGATTTTTTGTTCGTGAATGCCGTTGTCCATAAGCTCGACGAACACATTTTCCATGCCGAACGTTGTGGTCAGCTCGTCAAGGAATCGCTCTGCCTCGGCGGTTTTGCCATCAAGCAGGAGCTGCTGAAGTTCGCCTTTGAGACAACTTGTGAGACAGATGATGCCGTTGCTGTGCTTGCGCAGATTCTGCCAGCTGACGACAATCGACTCATTGCCCATGGCATGTTTGCCGTCTGTATTAGCAAGTGAGCAGAGCTTGATGATGTTTGCATAGCCATCATTATTTTCGGCTAGCAATACCAAGTGGAACGGGTTTTTGTTGCTGGTGAGCAGCAAAGGTTCGACATTTGCTTCGTAGCCGATGATGCCGTTTATTTTTTCTTTCTGGCACTCGAGGTAAAACTCGACGGCACCGTGGAGCGCATCGTGATCTGTCAGCGCGGCTGCGCTGACTTTGCGGCTCACGAGTTCTTTGACGAGTTTTTTAACTTTAATACTGCCATCGAGGAGAGAATATTCGGAATGGACGTGGAGGTGCACAAACTCCGGTGATGCGGGAGCGGCGGCAGCCTCCATTCTCTTCGTCCTTTCGATTAGCCCAGCGTGCTCGCTGTTTTAACTTCGCCGGCTCCGGTTTGGACCGCAGCGATCTTTTGTTTGACTTCGCTCAGGTAGCGGTCAAATGCGAGGCACCAAGATGCGGTGTAGCGCTCCTCGTTAGTTTTGCGATCAGCCAGTCGTTCTACGGCGTCGATCATGCGCTCGTCGTCATGACGGAAGCGATGAATTGCGCGGGCGATGCAGTTCTGCACCTTTGTGTCCTCGGAGAAGAAGTCGATGCCATCGACGTTCCAAACGGCCTTGAGAACTTTTTCTGCAAGTGTGTCAGCGCGGTCAGGGCCGTCACCCAGAGTCACGCGTTTTGCCTTCGCAAGTCGGCTTTTGACTTCGTCCACCAAGTCGTCGAGTGACTTACCCGACGCTTTTGCGATGTGGCTCTGCTGCTGAACAAGACGCTCGGCTTCGCGCGAGAGGCGATCTTCGGTTTTAGCGTCTTCTTCGAGAACGTCCATGATGGCATCGAGGACCCGATCTTCAACGGTTTCGTCGGTTGAGTAGTCGAATCCCACGTGGCCCGATGCTTTGAGCACTTTAAAAACGCGTTCAGACAAACGTTCAAGCTGTTCAGTGGAGAGTCTCATGGGTTCCTTCCGCACTTTCTTTAATCAACTGAAAAACCTATAGCGCGGAGGTGGGCTTGGTTCAACCACCCGAGCCCGATGAATTTGCACCGATGGCTAGTTTGACTTTTTCCACGCTGCTTCCGGGGGCTTGCTCCAGAGTTGTCGCAAACGCAGCCGCAGCCGTGCTGAGCGGTGAGCTACCGCCAATTTCGCTGGCTTTAGCTAATGTTAATATGAGCTTAGCAGCATCTGCTGCAGTCAGGGACGCGAGTGCGTCGGGATTGTCCGCAAAGTACTTGATCTGTAGGAAAGCATACGAAGAAAAAAACAGGCCATACTGGAGCTTCATTTCGGTCGTGCGGCTGTCGCTGGGGATGGCCGCCATGGCGTCGCAGGCCAGACCCATCAAAGTCAAAGAATCAAGAGTCGCGGTTGGCAGGATGGTGGTGAATGCTTTTGCTGCTGTTCCGCCCGTTGAACGCACTCCTGCGGCACTTTTGATAAGCCCGAGAGTCGTGATTCCAGCCTGAGCCGCGTAAGCGGCCGCCAGCAGACTGCGTGCAGTGTGGTTCTCCGGTTCAGTTTCCAGAACACGGTTGAGTTTCTCAGCTGCTGCGCTGTAGTTGTCCTTCTCCATGTCGAGTTCGGCTTTTTCTTGTTCATTTGCCGGCGCATATTTTTCGACAACATTTTGTCCGCAAGCGAGGTTTGTCGTCAGCAGAAGCGCAGCTAATTTTGGCAAATATTTAGTCATGGGATTTCAAACCCCGTTGCGAGAAAGTAAACCCGTCGGCCGCGCGTTCCCGCCTCGCTTCCGAATTCGCGTGTGTAGCTGCCCGCCTCAAGCCGCAACAGAACTAGGTTCGCAACAATGCCGTAGCTCGGCCATCCCTGATAGTAACCACCACCGACGCCGATCCGCGAAGCGATCAGAACTTTGCAGCCGGCACGGAAACGGCGGGTCCAGTGTTCGCCGTAGGCGCGCTGCAGGTCGCGCAGGTCTGCTGCGCAGTGAATGGCGCTGCCGCGGGTGTGCGGAATGATGCCGATTCCTGCGTTGACTGTTTGCTTCCAGGGCGAGACGCCGGAACTGAATTTGGTTTGCCCGACGTCATCGGCTGTTGCGGCGATCCTCAGGTCAAAGTTCGATGTGCGAAATTGCAGAGTCGTGCCCACGCCGACTGAGACTCCCAGACCATATCTGGTGTTGGCCTTTATATCGCCGAGCATTTGTTTTGCTCCGCTGCCGGAAAAGTCGGACAGGGCGATCGTCTCAGAAGTCTCGGCGGCGTATGTCGGCTTGACGGAAGTTCCGACGGCAAGCCGGTCGCCCACGGGAATGGCTGCGAGAGCTGCAAGTCCGAGCGCAGCGTCGGCCCTTGTGCGCACTTCGGGCAGGCCTTGACTGCCGAACTGCCGCCCTTCGACATCCGTGCGTAGGGTCTGGAA
>JBEDKY010000155.1:0-2626 GCA_041171905.1 Pseudomonadota bacterium | reverse complement strand
TACCCATGCAGCAGCAACTTCTCGAGGCCTGCGTCAGGCTTGTTCGCAACACCCGGCCAGCCGAAAGCAAACTTCAGCACATCAAGAATTACGTGGATTACGGTGCCAGCCCGCGCGCCTCGCAGTCGCTGGTTCTGGCCGCAAAGGCAGCAGCGTTCCTTGCGGGCGCGCAACAAGTGAGCTGGGAGCACGTGGAAAAGGTTGCGACAGCCGTCCTGCAACACAGGCTTGTGCTTAATTTCAAAGCCGCAACTGACGGAATTCAAAGCAAAGATGTATGCAAGACCTTGGTCGCCGAGAGCATCCTCTGAGGCCTGATTTAATCTTGACACAGCCCAGTGATTGTGGTCCCTTCCGCAGATAATCGGCGTTCCAAGTTCCGAGTTTTTCGGACGAAGTTGGGCGCTGGCTGTGCGGGGACACTTTTTATGTCAAAAATTCTTTCCGGCACCGTGACCGACACCCCACTGCGTCCGGCAGACTCACGACAGGCTGGCGAAGCGACGCCCCGCCGCGAAGAAAATACAAACATCGAGTCCGCGCGCTTGATTGGACAGCCCGAGGGGCCCTTTGGCACCGCGGCAGTTGCAAAGCTCACCGTTCTGCTGCGCAGCTTGGGTGCTGCACGCTTCTCAAAATTTGAAACTCTGGAAATTGCCAAGCACGGACTGTACATCGCTTGTTCGAATCCAAAACAGTTTCCCTTTCAGGTCAAAACGACCCTTTTGGAGTTGCAATTGTTTTTGGGTGAAGCGTCCTCGCCTGCAACCCGAATTATAAAGGCTATGGGGCGCATTGAAGAAATCCGGCCGCCCGTCGATCTTCCTCTGCCCCCTCCGTCGGGATACGTGGTGCGGCTGGTGCAGGTCGGTAACGAAGATTCGGTTGCACTTGAAAAATTCATCTACGAACACCTTCTCAGTGCAGCAATGTGAGAGCTGACATGAGTCAGTTTGTGCTTGATCTGCGTAGCGATACTTTGAGCCTGCCCAGCGATGAAATGCGCCAGGCCATGTGCGCGGCGCCGGTGGGCGATGCCTTTTATGACGAAGATCCCAGTGTCATACGACTTGAAAATTACGTTGCAGAACTTTTTGCTCACGAATCTGCGTTGTTCGTACCAAGCGGCACGATGAGCAATCAAATTGCAGTGCAATTGCACTGCTCCGCGGGCGATGGCCTGCTCTGTGCGCCTGACCTGCACCTTGTAAGAGTGGAAAGCGGTGCACTCGCAGCCCTGGCCGGAGTCCAACCCGCAGCGGCGTCCGTTGAAGACGAATTTCTCCCACAACTAGACGCGCTCGATGAACAGTTCGTGCCGCACGACTCTATCGTGAGTCCACCGACACGCATGCTGGTGGCCGAAAACACTCATTTATTCTCGGGCGGACGCATTCATCCTTTCAATCATTTGAGAGCAATGTCTGATTGGTGCAATCAGCGAAACGTCGCCTTTCATTGCGACGGCGCGAGAATCTGGCACGCCCACATCGAAACGGGCATTCCACTTTCAGCCTACGGCGGATTGTTCAGGACGCTCTCAGTGTGTTTTTCAAAGGGGCTGGGCGCTCCTGTCGGCAGTTGCCTGATTGGTTCACGGCAACTGATTCAAAAGGCAAAAATCATCCGCAAAAGAATGGGTGGAAGCATGCGCCAGTGCGGCATACTCGCCGCAGCTGCAGACTACGCGCTCAACCATCATCTGCAATCCTTGCGCGATGATCACCGCAATGCAAAAAAACTCGCGGAGTGGCTGAGGAGCAAGTACCCGCAAGCGCGCGTGCCGGAACCCGAAACCAACATTGTGCTGCTTAAGTTCAACTCTCCGGCAGCTGAAATTCAGCGCGAGCTGGAACGCGATTATGGGCTGAGACTTTCGGCTCTCAACAGCAGAACTCTACGCGCAGTCTGCTATCGAGACATAACCGCGGCTCAAATCAACTCGACTATTGTGTAATCCTTTTTGCCTTTGCGGATCAGCAGACCGCCGCACTCCTGCTGAAAATCTTTGGGCTGAAGTTTGTAGGCCACGTCAGCACACTTTTCGCCATTGAGCAGCAATCCATTTCCTTGCACGATTCGCCGCGCTTCACTTTTGCTCGGACAGACGCCCACTTTTGCGAGAAGTGTGACGACATCAAGTCCGAGTTCAAGGTCGGCTGCCGGCAATTGCACGCGCGGAGCCGCAGACAGATCTCCGCCACCTTCAAACAGTGCGCGCGCCGCTGCGAGCGCCTTATCGGCTTCCTCCTTGCCATGAACAAGGTGGGTCACTTCCCACGCAAGACGCTCCTTGGCCTTATTCGGATTCGCTCCCGCAGAACACAATTCGGCAATTTCATGCATCGGCATGAAGGTCAACTGACGCAGGGTTTGTTCGACGTTCTCGTCAGGAATATTTCTCAGGTATTGGAAAAAATCATACGGAGCCGTCATGTTCGGATCCAACCAGATGGCGTTGCCGGCAGTCTTGCCCAGCTTTCGGCCCTGCGAGTCGACAATCAATGGCTGCGTGAAACAAAATGCCTGCTTGTGCTCAACGCGCCTGATGAGGTCAACTCCACCGAGCAGATTCGACCATTGATCGTTGCCGCCGGTCTGCAGGATACAGCGCTGGGTTCTGAAC
>JBEDKY010000154.1:0-13081 GCA_041171905.1 Pseudomonadota bacterium | reverse complement strand
GCTTCCCATCGTCGGCGCATGCACAACCAGCAACGGAGCAGTCATTCCGTGGAAAACTCTTGTCAGATTCGCGGAAGGCGAAAGACTCACCAGCGCGCAAAGACGTGCGCGACGCGCTGCGTTTCATTACTGGTGCCGCCAGCATCTAGGTACCTTCATCCCCGCAGCCGGAGCGGCGTCACGCTTCATGTCCTCTCTTGAAAGATTCATTCAGGAAGTCAATCAGCAAGTGCCGGAGATGAACGAATGCTGCCGACGCTGGTGCGGAAAGGTCGACTCGGCCGAGCAATCCACCAATAGGTCCAAACGCCTCGACAGCCTCGCGGCACTCGCCGCATTGCCGCTCAATGCCGACATTAAAGTCATTCCTCAACTTTTGAGTGATTGGAACAAAACAGATGTCTTCACCGAATTCGACAGTCTGAGTCATGCGCTCGAAGTTTTTTTCACGGAGGGACGCGACAGCGAAGGACTCAGTAAAGTTGAACATCAACTCGCTGCGCATGATGCAGCAAGTGAACATACACTGGACAATTCGCATTGGCGCATTCACTGGGACAACGAGGGAAATTTCGCGGCGAGAGCGTTCGGAGAGAAGAGTTCTGTCCGTGACGTGCATTGGCTGGATGCACTGCAAAGTCAACCGCCCAGTGAAGCACGGGCTCAAGGCAAGCGACTGCGCCGCGACTTGACCGAGAAGGAACGTCTTGGGCTGCGTTGTTATGCTGCCGCGTTTGTGTTGATCGAAAAATTTCGCGGTCACCCGAAAGCACTGGTTCCGACAACTGGTGAAGGAGACTCTTTTCTCTTTCTCAAGCTCATCGAACAAATCGCCCTGCTGCCGAGCTCCATGAGTGTATACGTCGCACCCTTTCAGCAGACCGCAAAATTCAAAACTGAGATTGATGCAGGCAGACAGAGAATTATCCGTCAGGCGCAAAACGTATTTGATCTTGCCGGAACCCAATTTGCACCCGACTGGTTGAAACCGACGACACAAAATCAAATTTCTCAATCCACAATTCTTGAACAGGGGCTCGACCTCTGCACACTGCGCTTCAACGAAGATGGAACGGCGGTTGTCAGTGATGACGGGTCATACAGTTCAGTGGCTGCCGGACACGGAGAACTGCTGAACCTATTCCCAGATATTGCGGCTCAGTGGCCAAATTTGGAGTGTCTGCACATCCGCAACATCGACAACGTCATTGGTACTCAGCAGGAACGCCAGCAGGAGCTGAGCGCTGTTGCCGAAACATTCAGATTGTTGCGCGATACACTCGAATTCCTTCGAGCAGAGGTTGAGGATTTTCTGCCACACTGCAGAACGTCCAACAACAACGACAAACTCAAGAGCGGTCAGGTTGTGACGGCACTGAAATTCCTCTCACAACTGATTCCTGGCTCGGCGCAGAACCAGATTTTTCCTTCATCAGTTGAAGCGGAAGCACGTGTCCATGGCCTTACGGCTGAGATTTTTCAGCGTGTCCTGAGCAATCTTTTTCACTGGCAGCCGCTGCCGGAAAAACTCACGCTGTTTTCGAAGTGGGACTGGCTGCAGCAGCAGCTCTCGCGCCCGCTCAGTGTCTTCGGGGTTGTCCGCAAAGAAGTCGGAGATGTCGGCGGCGGACCGGTTTTTGCCCAACTTCCTGACGGCACCCACGTGAAAATCTGTCTTGAAATGCCACATGCTTCGAAGGAAGACGCGCAGGAATACTTTGGCAACAAGGGACGTGCGACTCACTTCAACCCTGTGCTGGTTTTCTTTGAACTGAGGACACATCAGCGCAGCCACACTCCAAACCCGCGTTCGGGCAAGATTGTTCAGCCGAGTCAGCTTTTTGACGAGCACTTTTGGCTGCTGGCGCGCAAGGAATTCATGGGGCGCAAAGTCTGCTACCATGAGACAGTTCTCTACGAATTGATTGGTAACTCTGCTCGAACGAATGTTTTGTTTGTGGAGGTCCCGAGAACACTCTTCAGACCTCACAAAACATTGTTGGACAGTTTGGGACAGGATCGCCGCTCTTATGGATTTGATGAAACTCTTAAAGGCGAAGACTGAGCACCTGCTCGCAAGGCATCCTAAAAATGAGTATTCCTTTTGTGAAAAAATACTCGTCGATCTGAAACTTCAGTTCGACGCTTTTTTGCGCGACATCGCCAAACTAGATGAGTTCAGCAAACGCAACCCTTTGGAGGGAATCAAAGCAGTCAGCGGTGATGTGCTGATCGAGGACGAATACGGTGTGTTGGGCAAAAGCCCATACTTCTTTTTGCGCATTCCCGGCCATCCCGGACTCTTGTTGGAGCCTGCGGAAGACGAAACACTTGTTCTCGTTGCAGCCACAGAGGCGCGTCCCTTCCAAAGACAGTGGAACGGTGAAGTGACAAGTCAGGTCGTTTTTGTCCGCAAGCTGAATCCACTTGCTCATTTTCGTGTTCTTGAAAGTGACGTGGTGCGAGATCTGAATGCTGGAAAAACGATGTCGGCCGCCCAATTTTTTGAGCATATGGTGGAGACTCTCATTCTTCACATCGAAAACTCATCGTCCTGACACCGACTGTCTAACCGTTGGACAGCGGTTTTTGACATTTTTCTCAAAGATTTCATTTGAAAACATCTGGCACGAAAAGTGCTCAAGGGAAATTGAGGATGTCCTCTAGCCGAGGCTTCCTTTGATGGGACACATGCGCCCGTCAGGGTGGCTCTTCCATTGCACCCTTTCCAGACGGATTTCCTAAACCTAGAGGTCAGGAATCTGTACGGATTGGGCACGCCCCATTGTCCCACCTGACTTCCGAGGGTTACCTTTACTTCCCACCCCACCCAGGATGCCCTCGGAAGTTAGCCCTCCTTTGCAGGACTTTGGCAAACATCCGCGTAAAAGCTTCCGACGGTTTGGCGACTACGTTCTCACGCACAAATTCGAGTGGATCCTCAGGCAAATCATTTTCTCGATCGAGCAGCAACCAATGCAGCGCCGCAGCCTCGATGGCTGCAACACCAATTGCATCTCCCATTTTCCGCAACGATTCTCCAGCGAGTATCAAAAGCTCCCGCCCCAATTCTCGTTCGGCACGCAGATCTCCGGCCGGCGACAGCGCATTCCTGCTGAGCAGGCTCCAGGCCTCGGCACGCGCATTTGCGTCAACCAACAATCCTTTCCAGAGCATTACACCGGCAAGCAAATGTTCAAACGGTTGAGCATCGAGATTGCGGATCTCCAAAAATCCACGCAACCGCACTTCTGGAAACAAAGTCGACAGGTGCAACTCCCAGTCCTGCAAAGTGGGTTGATGTCCCTTGAATCCCGACTGCAGAAACTTTTCAAAGGTGAGCTCGCCAAAGAGCGGCTGCTCGGAAACAGGCAGACCGCGGACGATAAATACATTCGCCTTGCGCGCCCAGTTTGCATAGAGACAGGCGACATCCTGAGCCTGAATGATTCCTTCGGGAATGCCGGAACGGGTCTTGTCGGTCTGCTTCCAGATTTGCTGACGTTCCGATTGGAAACGCGATCGGTGACCGGCAAAGTAAAATGAATTTCTGGTTAGACTCTGCACTGCGGGAGTCAGTGCAAAGGCCAGACGGACAGAGTCTTCCCAATCACCATCGTCACCCGGCACGTCGATGTTGGGCTGCACAGTTCCTGTGTGGCCCATCATGTCCGCACCGCGGCCAGCGGGTTCGCTTTGAAAGAATCGCCGCAGTATTTGATAACGTTCCTTGGGGACAAGCAGCGGCATATCGAGCGGTGCAATTGGATTTGTTCCGTGGCTCAGAAACACAGCGTCGTCACCGGCGGCATTCTCGAGTGCGTGCAAGCCAAACAACACATCTTCCACGAGCGCTGCGGTGTCGGAGCGCGGTGCCGAAGAGAACTCGACTTGTCCGCCCGGCTCTAGGCTAAAATTGCCCCCTGTTGGCAAAGTCAATCCGACAACAACTCCGGTTGCAGGATCCACTTTTAGTTTCGCCCCGTCGACAGCGTCAGACATCCGCTGCAGCAATTCGCTTGGGTGAAACACTGAGCCCGGAAGGCCGAGCGGAATAAGAGAATTCGCATCATAGGCGAACATCTCCATCTCAATTCCGATCTGTGCGCTGACTTGTGACCGAGTTTGAGCACCCGCGGGTGCCAAGGATACGGGCGGTTGTGACCCACGAATGGGACGTTTCCAGAGGCCGTCGCAGACATTGCTGGCGGCTTGCGGTTTATCGACAGAGAGCGGCTTGTCGCGGCTATCAGATGACATGACTCCCCCTCGAGGTTCCCTCGGGTATCGACCGACCGGCTGAAAAAGCTGAGTCCGACGAAAAAACCCTAATCCCTGCTGAACATAATCGCTCAGCGGGGGGTGTCGAGCCTAACTTTCCAAAAAAGAGAAGATTGCCTTAAGGTCTTGCCTGTGAATCGGCCGGATTAATTGGATTGACTGAGGACGGGGTACCGCTACCTGACGGCAGGGCATCCAATTGGAAAGCAAATTCAGAGATACCGACCTGCCTGAGCGCATCCATAACTCCGACAACGTTGCTGTAAACGACACCCTTGTCGGCGCTAATCATGGCAACAACCTTCTCGCCCTTGGCTTTGGCGGAGGCCCCCGTCGACTTGAGCTCATCAACACTCACTGGTTTGCCGTCGAGGAACAAATCGCCGTTGGCACCGAGAAGAATGTTGAAGGTCCGCTGGAGGTTGAGTTTCTCTGCGGTCGCAGCCTGCGGAAGTTGGATTTTAAGACCCTTGTTTACGATGAATCCTGCAGTCACCATAAAGATGACAAGCAGAACCAGAACCACGTCGACAAAAGGCGTGACGTTGATTTCAGAAATGAGATCGTCGTCATTGAGATTCCCACCACCTGCCATGATCGTGACCTCACTTCGCAGCCGAGCGGCTGTTGTAACTCAGAACGATTCTTGCAACTGTTTCACTGTTTGCCATCTTCGTTTTGACCGCACGGGCCAACACGTTGAAGGCAATCACGGCCGGAATGGCAACCATGAGTCCGACGGCAGTTGCCACCAGCGCCTCGGAGATTGATGCCATGACGACTTCGGGGCCGGATGCGTTGTTGCTAGACAACGCATTGAACGCCTGAATGATTCCAATCACCGTTCCGAACAGACCGATGAATGGAGTGTTGTTACCGAGGGTGCCGAGCAGGGTCATGCCTTTGTCGAGTTTGGTGCGCGCCGCAATGATTGTGGCGTTCATGGTGTCTTCCATTGCTTTGTGACCGTCTTTGAAACGCTCAAGGCCGACCGCCGCAACATTTGCCTCGAGCATTTTGTGTCCGGCACACCAGGCGGCGGTTTTATCAAGAGCATCAGCAGAATTGAGCCGCTCCGTGAGTTCTTTGACGAATGCGCCGAAATCTCCGCGCAATTTTGCGAAGTAAACAACACGTTCAATGATGACAGAAAAACTCAGGACACTGCAGGCCACCAGGACGTACATCACCCACTCGGCACCCAGCAGGGCGAACTTCAAAAATTGCTCGGTTATTCCCATAGTCACTGACTCCCTTCAGTTTCCGTCTTTGTGAAATTCCAAATCCTGATAAATTTGCGCCATCACTTGATCCGCATTGACCATCACCGGCAGTGCACCCGCTTGCTCGGCGTCAGTCACATATTCTTTGCGACGCATACCGCACAGCACGGAACTCACGCCTGGCTGCCACATGAGTGTCGACAAAACAAGCTGTGACAGAGGCGCGTCATCGTATCCCGGCGTTGTGATATACTCACGGGCCAAGCGCTCGAGATCTGCCGAGAGTCGACTCCAGTTGCGCAGGCCTTGTCTCTGCGCATCGTCGCTGACCTGATTCGGATCAACAGTCGGACGTGTCAGGCGAATGAGCCCGCCGTCATGCATCGCGTTGAATGGACGATTCACCAAAACGCCGATCCCATGCTTTTGCGCGAGGGACAATGTGTTGTCCTGGTCGTCGGCCGACTCAACTGCAATCGGGTTCACTTCAACCCAATTGAGCGGGCATTGAACGACTTTAAATGAATGATTTTCCGAAACTGATTTGGCTGTGTCGACAAGGCGCTGCAAGGACACCGCCGTCGGATCGTCGGATGTGGCACCGAGAGTGTTGGAACTCACGCCATAGGCGCGCAGCCAGCCTCGCCCGACAGCGTCCTCAAGTGCCGCGAAACAGCGTTTCAGTTGCGCGTAAAATTCAGTGCGCGCCTGTTCGGCAGGCACCGTATTGTGCTCAAAGGCTTTGAGCATGTACTCAGGATTGTGAATGAGAAAGACGTCCAGACACTCCACACCGAGCCGTGTCCGCGAACGTTCGAGCTGGTCGAGAATGAAGTCCGGATCAAGGCTGTACCAGAGATCCGAACCAAACTTGAAGACAGGTGCAAATGGCCGGCCTTCGCGTTCGCGCTGTTGCACAAGCTCCAGCGTGTTACCTTGTGCGTACCCAGCCTTTGAGACAAGCACGACCTGTTCGCGAGTCAAGGCGCTGGAAGCCACCAATGAAGCGAGCGTCTGGCCAATCAGCAGCTCGCTCTGGCCGTTGCCATAGTTAGTGCTGGTGTCGACGATATTCACTCCACGGCGGAGCGCCAAATCAAGCGCGTCTTTGCAGGCAGGAAAGCCCAGACCAGGGGAAAAACCAATGCGGTAGGAACCAAAACCGACGAGGCTGACGTGCGGACCACCCGCATAGAGCGGCCGCCTGCGCTCATGAAAAACGCCCTGCTTCTGGGCAGCCAGACGGTTGGTCGTTTCCGGTGTTGCAAATCCTGAGAGCTTCATTGTTGATCCATTTCCGTTACGTTTGATTGAACCCGCCCGGCCTGAGGCCAGTCAGCGGAGAGACCCGCGTTGCCCTGTAAGCGGGATAAAGTGCACTTATAAAGCTGAGTCCAAGAGCGACAACCACCGCGAAAAAAACCAGCGGGAGGTCATACTCGACCGGAATTTTCTCCAAAAAATAAAAGGCTTTGAGATCGCCGATATCGAATCCGGAGAAAACCTTCAGAACCATAAGCCCCAAGACCACGCCCACAATAGACCCCAGCATGCCGAGTGTCACGCCTTGTGCGACGAAAACCCTAACAATAAACAGGCGGGTCGCTCCAGTGCTGCGAAGAATGGCGATTTGCTTTGCCCGATCCAGGACACTCAAGCTCAGCGTGACGATGATGTTGAACGCGGCAACGAGCGCAATGATAAGCACAATCAGCTTGATTGCCATGCCATCACGTTCGATCTGCTCGAACAGACTTTTGTCAATCTCCTGCCATGCTTGAATTTTATATGGGTAGGACTGCCGAAGAGTTTTGGCAAGACTGAGCGACTGCGCAGGATCCTTTACGCGAATCTCGAGGCCGGTGGCCCAACCCGGAGCACCAAAAAGCGCCACTCCGTCGTGAAAATTCAAAAATGCGATGCGGTCATCGTATTGCGCAAGTCCAACGTTCATGATGCCGGACACCTTGAACTCCTGATACCGCGACGAAGAGCCGGCACTGTCGGTCGAGCGATGAGTGCTCGTAATAAGCGTAACAGTGTCGCCCAGAGATGCATTCAGCCGAAGAGCCAAGCCCTTGCCAATCACAAGTGACGGCAATTGGCTGGGCCTATTTGCCTGTGCGACCGGGTCTGGCTGCACTGAGTCTTCACGAACACCAACGAGCGATTCGTCACCGCTCTCATGAAGAACTGATGAATTGAGTGAGCGGATTGCCTCGGGAGGCTGAACAAAACGAGACAACTCGGCGGCACTGGAGGCATCAGTTCCCTCGATTCCACGGATCACTGCGGTGGCTGTCTGCGCGCCAAAACTCAGCAGAGCTTCCGAATACTGAAATCGGCTGACTCGCCCTACGTCCTTGCCGTATGAAGAACGGATCTTTCCAGCCAGCTCGGACGCATCGGGAATTCCATTGGGAAGGGAATAGACGACGATGTTCGGATTGGCTGCCAGGAGAATGTTCTTAAGCTCCTTTTCAAAGGAGTTGAACACAGTCACGACGACCAAGAAGGCAGCAACGCCGAGCGCGACACCCACCACCGAAACAGCCGCCGAAAACGATGGAAAATGCGAATTCCTTCGTCTCATGAACTGAAAGGCGATTTTAAAAATCAATTTCGAACGGCTGAACATGATGAACTGGAACTCCGCCAAGAACCCGCGAAGACTACCCAAACGGCTTGTTATTGTCATCCTCCCGTGGTTCACTTTCTGAGTTCGTGTGCGGATGAGTCCAGCCTCTTGACAGCCTCCGAACCGGATACAGATTGATGCCCGAGGGAGCTTGCCTGACTCACAGCCGGAGGTAGACCAACCATGCAAAATCTAACCGAACGTTCGCAACAGGTTCTCGTTCAGGCACTCGCAAAAGCGCGGGAAAAGAACAATCCCGAATTCACGCCGGCACATTTTCTTTTGACCGCATTTGACCTCAACGAAGAATTCATCCAACTGCTGATGCGCGAAACACCCTCCGTGCGCAAAGGTTTACACGACGACCTGCGCGCGTCCGTTGATGCGCTGCCTTCTGTCACATCGGGCCAGCCAGAACCGGCTCTGAGTCACTTTTTCAACCAGTTTACCGATGACGCGGAAAAGTTTCGCCGCGAGCTCAAAGATGACTTTATTTCCATCGAACATTTTTTGCTTGCGGGTTCAAAGTCGAAACAGGTTTCAGTGGCGGAAGCTTTTCAACGACAAAAGCTCGACACGGAAACACTTAAGAAGGCCATTCTGAAAATCCGCGGAAATGCGCGAGTGAGCGACGCCAACCCAGAGGCCAAACTCGGTGTGCTTGAAAAATACGGACGAGACCTCACCAAACTTGCAAAAGAAAACAAGCTCGATCCCGTGATCGGACGGGACGCCGAGGTGCGCCGTGTTGTGCAAATTCTTTCGCGCAGAACAAAGAACAATCCAGTGCTCATTGGCGAACCCGGAGTTGGAAAAACAGCCATCGCCGAAGGACTTGCACAACGCATTGTGCGCGGCGACGTACCCGAGACTTTGAAAAATCGCACACTCGTCGCGCTCGACATCGCCGCACTGATAGCCGGTGCTAAATTCCGTGGAGAATTTGAGGAACGGCTCAAGGCGGTGCTCAAGACTGTTCAGGATTCCGCAGGTCAGATCATTCTTTTCATCGATGAAATTCACACCATCGTCAAAGCCGGCGGCTCCGAGGGTGCGATGGATGCAGGCAACATGCTCAAGCCCGCACTTGCGCGTGGAGAACTGCGCTGCATTGGCGCCACCACGCTGGATGAATATAGGGTCATCGAGAAAGACCCAGCGCTCGAGCGACGGTTTCAGCCTGTGCTTGTCGTCCCGCCGAGTGTTGAAGACACTGTGACGATCTTGCGCGGTCTCAAGGAAAAATACGAAATCCATCATGGCGTGCGGATTCGAGATGCCGCACTGGTCTCGGCAGCGACCTTGTCTGACCGTTACATTCAGGATCGTTTTTTGCCGGATAAAGCCATCGACCTGATCGACGAGGCTGCCAGCAGACTTAAAATCCAGCTCGACAGTGTTCCCGAAGCCGTGGACACCACCGAACGTAAAATTTCACAGCTCAAGATCGAGCTGGCCGCGCTTGCAAAGGAAACTGAAAAGCAGGCCGTTGCACAACGCGAAAATATCGAAAAACAGATCCGCGAGCTGGAGCAAAAGGCAGCGCAAATGCGGCTGCGCTGGACTGCCGCCAAATCAAACGTCAGTCAGGTCAACACTCTCAAGATGCAGATTGAACAGCTGCGTCTTGAAATGGACAGGCTGGAGCGTCAGGCGCAGTATGCACGAGCCTCCGAAATCAAATTCGGAGAGTTGCCTGCGCTCGAGAAAAAACTTCAGGACATGACGGCAGCGGCAGACCTCAAAAAACTAGACGGCGGCAAAAAGTTGGAAAGCGCGCCCACAGATGAGAGCGCAATTATCCTCAAGGAGGAGGTCGACAGCGAGGACATTGCAGCTGTGGTCAGCCACTGGACGGGAATTCCGGTCAGCAAATTATTTTCTGCCGAACGTGAAAAACTGCTTCATATCGAAGATGAGCTGCGGGCAAATGTGGTTGGTCAAGACCATGCGCTGCGCGCAGTTGCAAACGCCATCCGACTGTCGCGCAGTGGTCTGAAAGACCCCAACCGGCCGATGGGCTCGTTCCTGTTTTTGGGTCCGACGGGTGTCGGCAAGACAGAAACCGCAAAGACCTTGGCACGGAATCTTTTTGATTCTGAGAAAGCCATGATCCGCTTGGACATGTCTGAGTTCATGGAAGAACATACAGTTGCCCGTCTGATCGGCGCGCCTCCCGGCTACGTTGGTTTTGAAGAAGGCGGACAATTGACTGAGGCCGTGCGGCGCAAGCCCTACTCTGTTGTGCTGTTTGACGAAATAGAAAAGGCGCATCCCAAAGTACTCAACGTTCTGCTGCAGATGCTTGATGACGGCAGACTCACCGACAGCCACGGGAGAACCGTAAATTTTCAAAACTGCGTGGTGATTCTGACGAGCAACATCGGTGCGCTCGAGATTTTACAACAAGCAGGCCTACAGACACCCGAGCAAATGAAGAAGATGCTGATGGGTGAACTGTTGAAGTATCTGCGCCCCGAGCTTATCAATCGCATTGACGAAGTTGTGGTGTTCAATGCTCTGAGCAAAGCGGTGATTCAAAACATCGTCCGCATTCAGCTCAAAGGTCTTGAGCGCAAACTCAAGGCACAGGAGCTTGGCCTCAATTTTGATGACAAAGTGGTAGAACTTCTCGCCGAAGCCGGCTGGGATCCGCAATTCGGTGCCCGCCCGCTCAAGCGTGCGATTCAAGAACTGCTCGAGGTTCCATTGAGTCTGAAAATCCTTGAAGGAGCCTTTACGGAAGGGCAGAACGTTACGGTAACACTCAACAGCTCCGGAGACAGCTTTGACTTCAAAACATAATCTGCAAATCCCGGGAAAATTTTTCATAACGGGCACTGCCGCAATCATAATGCTTTCGTGTATCCCAAACGGCGATGAATCATTGGGTGGCAACGGTACAATCTGCCAAATAGAACTGACACGGAGTCAGCAAACTCTGCGCGTCGACGACGATACCACTGTGTCATACACGGGAACGCTGTCGTCCGACTGCCAGAAAAAAACAACCGAACTGAGCGGCCGCGCTCAAATTAATGTTGCGGCTCAATCGCAGGTCTCAAGCGCATCCATAAGTCTGCAAGAATTGAAAGCTGGCCAACGCAATCTGCAGTTCGATTCAAACTCGGATAACTTTTTGCGCGGCTCCTACGAGAAACGATTCGACAGCTCGTTTTATCCAGACTGGAGCTTGCCTTGGAGTGACAGGCCGACGATTGTGACGTTGTCTATGTCGGTTTCGGACGCGACACTCACCTCGGCGCTTCCTGCGACCGTGAAGGTGGAGCTTTTATACTGATGATATCGGTCACCCTCGCTCAGGTGAGCAAATCGTTTTCGTTGTCGCCGTCCGAACCTCAGCAGACGGTCCTCGACAATCTCAGTTTTTCACTGCAGGCGGGGGAGTCAGTTGCGCTGATGGGACCGAGCGGCAGTGGCAAAAGCACGGTCTTGAATTTGCTCGCCGGTCTGGACACTCCGACTGCAGGTGAGGTCGTCATCGGCGATACGAAAATCAATCAGCTCTCGGCCGAGTCACGCGATGATTTCAGACTACGTACTATCTCATACGTCTTTCAATCCTTTCACCTTTTGCCAACACTCACCGCACTGGAAAATTGCGCATTGGTGGCCTTTGAACAAAACCAACGCGCCACAAAAGAAATTATTGACTCTGCGATACAAATCCTGAGTGACTTGGGGCTCGCGGATGCTGCTGACAAATACCCTTCACAGCTGAGCGGCGGGATGCAGGCGCGTGTTGCTTTGGCACGCGCTCTGGTGGCAAATCCGAAAATAATTTTGGCGGATGAACCAACGGGAAATCTCGATTCCAAGACCGGTTCACAGGTGTTGGACATTCTTTTTCGCGAACAGGATCGCCGCAAATTCACGTTGCTGATGGTGACCCATGATCCGCAGGCTGCAAGCCGGGCGGGACGTATCATTCACCTGCGCGACGGCCGTGTCTCCGCATGAAGAAGGCAGCGGAAAAACTTCTCTGGAAGCTCCTGTTTTTCAGGCTAATTGGCAGTCAAAAGAGACTCTTTATCTTCGCCATCATCACCGTCGCACTGGGTGTCGCACTCGCCTTGGGAATCAGGCTAGGCACCGAAAGTGCAACACGCTCGCTGGAAGAAAATCTTCCGTTGGCCGAAAATCCGGAATGGTCTGAGCCGCTCACAATTCAAGGTCCTGAGGCGTTCGCGTTTATCAGGAGCATGGCACTGCGGCTGCCGATGCGTGCCTTCAGCCTCATCGAAGCACAGGGCGTGCGCAACGGTGTGTTCTCGGAGGAGCTTGTCTCTATTCAAATTGTGTACCCTTGGAGCGGCGAACTCGCTGATGCTGAAGGAGTCCCCATTCAAGACTCTTGCAGTAAAGAGTTTGCCGGATTCAGTGCCGTCAGAATAGGCGGGCGAAGTTTTCCATTGCAATTAATGTCGGCCGGTGGACTGAAGGCCGCGCCGCAGTCCTGCCGCACAGCACTCATCAACCCAGAGTCTCTTGAGGGAAATGCGCCCCTTCAGGACGCACTCGAACTTGAATTGAAGAGAGCACCTCTGCTGGTGATGTTTAAACAGACAGATGAGGCTGAAAAGCTCGCTGTCGAGGAGTTTAAAACCTTTGCCGCGCAGGTTTCGGGAATTGATTTTTCCAACGAGCAAAAGCGGATTGATCGCCTGCGCGATGTGACTCGCAGCTTTCGTACCAATCTTCAGTTGATGGGTTTCATCGCACTGTTCATCGGGTTCGCGCTGGTTCATCACATTTTTTCTTTGCTGATCGCTCGACAGAGCAAAACTCTTGCAACACTGTCGGCTCTTGGGATCGCGCGCTCCAAGCAAATACGAGTTTTGATCGCGCTCGCCGGAGTGGTGGGGCTGCTCGCAAGCAGCCTTGGAACAATGCTAGGCCTCGCTGCGGGTGCTTTTTT
>JBEDKY010000153.1:0-12145 GCA_041171905.1 Pseudomonadota bacterium | reverse complement strand
CCTACAATGTTGAGAATTTCTGGGATGACGTGGCTGAAAACAGCGACGCATACGATGATTTTTCAGCGCAGCGCTCTGACTGGTACAGCGAAGGATTTGCAGCCAAGAAAGCACGCCGCATCCGTGACGCACTGCTCATCGCCGGATTGCCGGATGTGGTCGGCCTGCAGGAAATCGAAAGTGCCGCGAACCGCAGCCGCTCTTTGGAATTGCTCAAACCGCTGCTGGCCACGCTGGGCTACAACTACTATGCACTGGGTCTGCAAGGCGAAGACAACCCGACGGCCGTGACAACGGCATTCATCAGCAAGTACCCGATCATCGAAAACCACCGACTCGATTTCCGCTTCGACTCTGAACAACTGACTGCAGAAGAGCGTGAAGACTTCATCAATGCGTCGCGTGATCCGCAGAGGGTGACAGTCGGGCTCCCCGAAGGGATTGGACTCACGTTGCTCAATAGCCACTGGAAGAGCAAACGCGACAAATCACCCTTGGGCGACGTGATGCGCCAGAAGATCGGCGAATTGATGCATGATCACCTTCAGCTGCTTGCAAAAAGCCATGGGCGTGCGCCGTTGGCGATGATCATGGGTGACTTCAATGCAGATTATCGCGAGTCCTCCGTGCAGAATGGCCTGAGGCTTGCACCGACACTTTCAATGGCAAGGCAGTCGGACGCCCACTTGTTCAATCTCTGGCAGACACGTCCGCCAGAGGGACAAGGAGATTATCCCCATGATGGTGAACTGACGGCCATCGACAACATGGTTGTGACCCGCTCCCTGCTGACCGACAGTCCACTTGTCCTCGCGCAGCCGCTTTTTGTCGCGGGAGAATTCGGAATCGCCGCGAAATTGCTGCGCAACGGCGACTTTCTTCCGTTCCGTTCACAACGACTGCAGATCAAAGATGACGACGGAACTCTGCGCACCTTTCACCGTGACCACGGTTATTCGGATCACCTCCCGCTCATTGCTGAACTGAAGCGTTCGGGTCTGTCATCTGCGAATATCAGCGCACGTATTTTTGATGTGAATGTGGAAAATCAGCAGGTCGCTCAACTGAGACGTGTCGCAGTACCCGCCGCAACGTGTCAGGAACCGGAAATCCGCTCTGCGGATTCTTCCGCGCTGACAGACGTTTTGTCTTCCTCGCAGCGCGGTGATTGTCTGCTCATTCAGGCGCGTCTGACGCTGAGAAAAACGGGGTTGCACAACGTTGCCTTCGACTTGGATGCGCGTGAAAACCTGACAGCACGCGAGCGCATAGTGATTTTGAGTGCAGATCGCGCCTTTGCACAAAACAAGCAGTGGCTGCGCAGCACGCTCCAGCAAAGTGCAGGAAAGGTTGTCACCCGCATTCGCGGGCGCGTGGGAATGATCGATGGTGTGAAAGCCATCTTCATCAGCGAGCCGACAACCGACATCGCGTTTGAGGACTGAAAGAAATCAGAATCTAACTGTAAATAGCCATGATAACAAAAGTATTTGAAAAACCCCTTTAAAGCCGTGTCATTCTGCCGATGCGTCAATAGGGTAAAAGGGGTAAACAGTTTGATAAATCTGCGGATTACCAACTTGCTAGTGGTGATTGCGACGTTTGCAAGTTTGCAGGCGCACGGACATGCGCGCTGGAAGCTTGGCAGCTCGGTTTCGGCCCCTCGCAGCGAAGACGCGGGCCTGAAGGCTGCACCCTGCGGAGGAAAAGCCCGCACAGCGAATGTCAAAAGCTACTCGGCCGGCGAATCGGTGACCTTGGAATTCGAGGAGACGATCAACCATCCCGGCTATTACGAGGTGCATCTGCTAGGCTCGAACGACCAGAAAGTTGCCGGCGTTCCATCGCCACTCGCGAGGCTTGATGACACTCAAAACAACCCAATCAGCAACGGTAACAATCACCAGTACAAAATCAGTTTTCAGGTCCCTGCTGTGGATTGTCCGCAGTGCGCTTTTCAATTGATACAGGTGATGCTAGACAATCCCAACGCTCCAAGCAATTACTACTCATGTACCGACGTCAGCATCACAAACAGTGGCAAAGCGCCTGCAAAACCCGCAGGATTCAAGATTCAACGGCGGAAATGATATGAAGGTTGCGAAGGTATTCTTTCATATGCTGATTGTCATGACTGCGAGCACTGGAGGTTGCAGTACCCAGGCTGTTGTTCTTCCATCGGGTCAAACACAAGACACTGCTGATGTCGAGAGCGCCGGCACGCAAACACAACCGCAGCCTGTAGAAAATCAGGATGCACTTTTTCTGAGCTGGGACAAACCAAGTGACACCGTCTCGAGCTACAAGATTTATTTCACAGATGCTGAAAAGAAATCCTCAGGCGGCAAGCTCGTAAAGACTGTCGTGAAAAACGCAGGACAGGATTCTCCGACCTCGGCACAAGTTCCGCTCACATCGCTCGGTCAACAAAGCGATTCCGGCTCGGACGTCTGCTTTTACCTTGTTGCTGAATCAGGTGGAAAAGCTTCGGAACCTTCCGAAAGCGCGTGCCTTGCGCTTTGAATATTTTTAGAGTGCGACGTCCACAGATGCAGCCAGCGAAAGCAACAGATGCGTCCATGCCCAGACTTCATCAGCTGAGGTCACATCCGACTCGTAAGGATAATGCAAAAAAGCAGCGCCAACGCGGTTTGCAAAGCGTGGCCGCAGCAACAACTTGCCACCGGCGAGCGGTATCACCGACTGCGATTGCAGTGCAGCCAAAACGCTGTAGCTGACGTTATTACAAACGTAGTCGTTGTCGGGATCCGCTTTGTCATAGGCAACAAACTTCCAATCGTCTGCTCTTGCTGAACTTCGCGTATCACGGGACATATGCTGCAGGCGGCGCGCAAGCCGGGATGCAATCACGCGTGGATTCCAATCCATGCTGAGCTGTTCGGGTAAATTCAACTCAGGCGGCAATACCCAAGCAGACTCCGGTGAATTGAGCTCACCCAGTGCGCGTCCTTCGGGGTCGAATCCCGAAAGCCTGCGTGTCTGATTGAGCGCACCGGCCTCAAGCCGCACACCGTTCAGGTTGTTGCCATAGCCTGTCATCAAGATAAAATCCGGTTGAAATCTCTCAGCCTCATGCAAAATGACCGCAGCGGCAAAATCCCATTCCACTGAGAGTTTCAGCAAACAAAGTTCAAAATCCTGCCCATCATAACGGATGGTCCGCTGATACGCAGAGGCTCCGTTGCTGCCTGTGCCATCATCGGGAAGAAATTCAGGAGCAGAAAAACCCGCTGACGCCTCAGGCCAGCGGCTATCACTCGGCCATAACTCGCTGCGCTGCAACACATCGATGACGGCACCCGATATATTGCGCCGCCGATTGAAAGGCCCAAACCCGCTCAGAAGTATTCGCCTCGCGCCAGAACCTCCGCCGTGGCAATGAACGCCGCCGCGACTCACGTAATCAGCAAACTTCCGCGCAACACGGGCGTTTCCCAGCAGTCCAAGGTCGGTTTTTGCAAGACTCGGAATCTTGGTGCTGTCGTGAACAGCAGACATGGGCGCACAGGCTGCCGCCATGAATACAGCGGAGCACAATACAACAGACCGAATCACAGGCCCGCAGCCGCTTCGTCACCGGTCACGGACTTTTCAATGCGCGGCTCGCCTCCGTCAAACACCAACAAACGAGCCTCGCCCTCCAGTATGGTTGCGAGGTTCACGGGACGATTCCAGAGCTTGAACAAGCTCGACATTGTCTCCATCGCCCAGTCGACCTTCAGATCC
The DNA here is from genome assembly GCA_041171905.1 of Pseudomonadota bacterium. Classification (GTDB taxonomy): domain Bacteria; phylum Bdellovibrionota_B; class Oligoflexia; order Silvanigrellales; family Silvanigrellaceae; genus RFOM01. Next base: position 8,398 of record JBEDKY010000153.1, on the reverse strand, counting down.
TTGCCCTGATGCTTGTGCGAAAGAAGCAACTCTCCGCGATTGCGGAAGTTGCCATCAACAACTTCGATCACCGGCTGGCCAAAGTTTGTCAGTGCATCAAGAAGTTCCTTCTTGATGGCAGGAAAATCACGATCGTTAATAACAGCCTGCCCCGTGCGCCTGTCGGCGGCCCAAGTGAACATCTTCGCTTCTTCACAAAAGTCCTCATCAAGGAACTCGTCGATGAAGGTGATGTCGTTGTGAAATTTGCGAACTTCAAAAAGTTTTTCGCGGCCGCGGTTTGTGTTGGTATTCCATGCTTTACGGACTGCAGGATCATCACAAAGCATGTAGTCGAGACCAAAGCGCCCCTTGTTCCAGCGGTTTTCAATGTGGCGCATCAGTTCAACCCCAACTTTGTAAGGATTGAGCCGCATGCCCGAAGTTGCCGTCACGCCCGCATAGTGGTCACAGTAGTCAATCACCTCAGAGTCGTTGAGAACGAATTCCGTCATGAGTTTTGAGTGCCAGTAAACAGCCCAGCCCTCGTTCATGATCTTGGTTTGCCCCTGCGGCGCAAAGTAGTAAGCCTCCTCGCGCACAATCGAGAGCACGTCGCGCTGCCAGGCGGACAGTGGCGCATGTTCAATCAGGAACTGCAAAACGTCGCGGCGCGGCGACTCTGGAAAGCGTTTTTCCCGCTCAAATTCACGGACAATCTTTTCCTGCTGCTCTTTCAGATAACTCTCGGGATTGATGTAACCGTCCATGTAGCTGCGCTGGGTCGGCAGCTTCGGCACAGGACGCTTGTCGGGCGGCAAAAGCTCCTCCGCGTCACGGAGAATTTTCGGTTCACGACGGATGTGCGGAGCATGCTGATCAATCAGGTTTTCCAGCGAAAGACATGTGTCGATAAAGGTTTCGACCTCATCGTGACCGACTTCCTCAATGTAGCGTCTGACCCGGCTGCCATGATTGGCCATTTCGTCCAACATTTTTCTATTTGTATGCTGGAAACAATAGTTATTCTTAAAGAAGTCGCAGTGACCGTACACATGCGCAATCACCGTCTTCTGATCGACGAGTGAGTTGCTCTTCAGAAGATACGCGTAGCAGGGGTCGTTGTTGATGACCATTTCATAAATCAGACTGAGGCCATATTCATAACTCTTGGAAAGATGCTCATACTCCATCCCGAACCGCCAGTGCGGATAACGGGTCGGAAAACCACCATAGGCGGCAATCTCACTCATCTGCTGATAATCGACCATTTCAAAAATGACCGGAAAATAATCGAGACCCAGATTTCTACACTGCGACTCAATCTCCTGCACGATATTCCTCAGCTCGGGAGTCAGCTCGCTGGTCAGACGCGGGTCCATCACCATGATTATTTTCCTTTACCGAGAAAGACCTTCAACGCATTCATGATGCCGTCGCGGTCCTTGATCTGATGAGTTACGACTTTCTCCTGAGAATCACCGAAATGCTTCTCAAGGTCCTTGAGGAACTGTCCGCTGCCATAACGGCTCTCGACCTGTCCGTAACTGAACAGATTGGAAGCAGGCAGCAGAACATTGTCGAGCAGCAGCATGCACTCGTTGGTATCGTTGCCACTCCAGTTGTCGCCATCCGAAAAATGGAAAAGATAAACATTCCACTCATCGAGCGGATAGTCTTCCTTGATGATCTTCTCACACAATTTGTAAGCGCTGGAAATCAGCGTGCCGCCGCTCTCTTTAGTGTGATAAAAAGTCTGCTCATCCACTTCCCTTGCAACGGCGTCGTGAATAATGAAGCGGGTTTCAATGTTGTCATAATTGCGTTTGAGCCACGTATCCAACCAGAACGCCGTCAGGCGGACGATTTCCTTCTGTTCGTCACCCATCGAACCTGAAACGTCCATCATGTAAATAATAACCGCACTGGCCTCTGGGTTTTCCTCAATCTTGAAGCTGCGGTACCGCTTGTCTTCTTTGATTGGAATCACCGAAGGACGCTCGGGAACATATTCATCGGAAGCAATTTGCCGTTTGAGCGCTTCTTTATAGGTACGCTTGAAGTTGCGCAGGCCCTCGGGGCCCGTCTTGAGGACTCCGTGATACTTGAACTTGCGTGACTTGACGTTTTTCTTGCCCTTGTCCTCGATGCGCGGAAGCTGAAGTTCCTCGCCAAGAATATCGGCGAGTTCTTCCAAAGACACATCGACTTCGAGGCCGTGGTCACCTGGATTTTGTCCAGCCTCGCCCTCGCCCGGCTGTGGCTGCCCCTGATTGAGAGGATCGCCGGGCTGACCGTCGCCCTGCCCGACACCTTTTTGTTGATTGCCACCGAACTGAAAGCGCGGGAGGTCGATGCGCGGCAACGGAATTGTCACCTGCTTGTTTCCCTGCCTGCCGATTAATTCGCCGGAAGAAATAAAGCGCTTGAGGTTTTCCTTGATCCTTCCCCGCACAATTCGCCGGAAGCGGTTAACGTCGGTTTCCATCTTCATCTTGAAAACTCCTCAAGCGCCGAGAGTTTAACGCCAAGCGCAGGACTCATCAGTTCGCAGAACGCTTCACGTCGCCGCGCGCAAAAATACTCGCAACGAAGTGCAGCGCGTCATTCGAACAAATATCGCAATATCCGTAGTTCTTGATCAGACGGTTTTTAACCACGTCAATCTTCGCCTGTGTTTCCTTGTCGACAACGTTGGAAACAAGACTTGTGAGCTTGATTGTGTCCTTCTGATCTTCAAACAGCTTGAGCTCAAGTGCCTTGTGCAGACGCTCATTCGTCTTGTAGTCAAAGGTCTTGCCTTCAAGAGCAAGCGCACCGATGTAGTTCATGATCTCACGGCGGAAGTCGTCCTTGCGGCTTTCCGGAATGTCGATCTTTTCTTCGATGCTGCGCATCAGTCGCTCATCCGGCTCTTCACTCTGGCCGGTATACTTGTTGCGCACCCGCTCCTTCTGCGTGTAGGCCTTCACATTGTCGATGTAGTTACCGCAGAGTTTGGCAATCGCCTCCTCGTCGGCAGAAATCGCACGCTGAACTTCATTCTTGACGATATCTTCATATTCTTGCTTCACAACCGCAAGCAATTCACGGTAGCGCTTTTTGGTTTCCTCATCGCGGATGAGCGAGTGGTTCTTGAGACCGCTCTCGAGTTCATTGAGCACGATAAACGGGTTGATACAGCCGTTGCCGCGATCATCCACCAGCGCATTCGAGATTTTATCCTGAATATAGCGAGGCGAGATTCCATCGAGTCCCTCGCGCATCGCTTCCTTGCGCAATTCCTTGATGTTGTCCTCAGTATAGCCCGGCAGGGTCTTTCCATCATACAACTTGAGCTTTTGCATCACCGTGAGGTTCGCCTTCTTCGGCTCCTCGAGACGGGTCAGAATCGCCCACATTGACGCCGTTTCAATCGTGTGGGGTGCGACGTGAATGTGCGGAACGCTCTCGGGATTGAAATCCTTGCGATAGATCTTTGTCTCTTCCTTGAGCTTCGTGATGTAAGGAACATCAATCTTCACAGTACGGTCGCGCAGAGCTTCCATGAATTCGTTGTTCTGCAGCTTGCGATACTCGGGCTCGTTCGTATGTCCGACAATCACTTCGTCGATGTCGGTCTGCGCGAATTTCTTCGGCTTGATGCGGTGTTCCTGCGAAGCACCAAGCAGGTCGTAAAGGAATGCGACATCGAGCTTGAGCATTTCCACGAACTCAACCATCCCGCGGTTGGAGATGTTGAACTCACCGTCGAAGTTGAACGCGCGCGGATCGGAGTCCGAACCGTATTCGGCGATCTTGCGATAGTTGAGGTCGCCCGTGAGCTCTGTCGAATCCTGATTCTTCTCATCTTTTGGCTGGAATGTACCGATGCCGACGCGGTCTTTTTCAGACAGAAGAAGCCTGCGCACACGGATGTGAGTTTTGACAACTCTCTCCCAATCACCACCATATTGCTTCATCAGTTCGTTGAAAACGAAACGGCAGGCCGGATCGATATTGCCTTCAACAAAAATTTTCTGATCAAAGGATTTCCCTTTGTTCAGGTGGCTGAGAACCTTTGCACGCGCCTCTTCAGGAATCAGACGCAGTGGCTCCTCGTGCATCGGACATGCCATGATGTCGTCCATATTGAGACGCTCTTTCAGGTTGATCCAATCATAGGTATAGAGAGCGCCTTCCGCCTGATACGAATACCATTCGAGTCCTTTTTTCAGCAGACGTGCGATGGTCGACTTCGCCGATCCGACAGGTCCGTGCAGCAACAACACGCGCTTTTCGGGTCCGTAGCGGAGGCTCGCCGCCTTGAAGAAATTCACCAGTTTGACAAGATGAACGTCCAAACCAAAAACAGCATCTTTGCCGCCGTTGAGTGGATCATCGAAAAACTTGTAGTGCACGAGCTTCTTTTTATGTTCGACATATTCATATGTACCAAAGTGCATAATCATGTCGTGAACGCGCTGAAACGCGGTGCGGCAGACACGCGGGTTCTTTTCGATAATTTCAAGATACTCAACAAAACTTCCTTGCCAGTTCAGCTCGTTGTAGTGTGTCGGGCTGTAAGCGTCGCGAACAATGTCGTAGATCTTGTGAGTCTGTTGCATGGCTCCTCCGGCAAAACGAAACCGCCTAAGCACCGCACCGGACCTTCTGGTACAGGTGACGTCGAGTTCGATCGTTTAAGAGTAACCATGCAAAATCAGGAGGTCAAACCAATAAGTAAACAGCGACAGAATCTCCACCCCTGCGGGTGGTCAGGATAGGCTCGGCTGGTACAACGACTCAATCTCGGGACGCCGTGTTTCGTTAATCTTGAGTCTATTCAAACTTCCACTGGGAAGCTTTTCTCCTAGAGATTCTTGAAAAGGTTTATCGAGAACCAAAAACTTCTTGATAGTTGCATGACGTGGAAGAGTTTCATTCACACTTCCAATGCGTTGCTGAACGACTTCACGAATTTTTTCGGGACTCGTGCGGTACTCCGCCTGAGCGTCCGGCGACAAAACGACCAAAGCCGCGAGATACGGCATCTTATCGCCGACAATACACACATCCTGAACTTCCGCCGATTCTCGCAGCAGTTGCTCCAGACGCAGTGGCGAAATCGTCACACCACCAGCGGTCATGAACAAATGCCGCCGACGTCCGGTGATTTTGAATCCAAATGGCGTCATCTGCGCCACATCGCCGGTTTCCTGCCAATGGCCATGACCGGCAAATGCAGGATGGTTGAGTCTGTATTCAAGCACCGAGTTTTGACCAAGTCTGAACGACACATGTGACAGGGGATTGCCGATCAGATTGAGGTGAGGCGCATCAAACGTATTGGCGGAAAGTAAACCGGCGGCAGCCGTCACACCATACGTTTCAACCACCGGCACGCCCATCTGCCCGAGCATTTCAACATGAGATTCCCTCGCGGAGGCCAGCCCATGCACAATCAACTGGAGGTCAGCCAAACTGAAGCGCACAAAATCCTTACCAATCGCATTACGACTTGCCCACAACAACATTCTGCTGGCCGCATCAAAAACCGGCTCCGGCAACTTCAAGGCACGCCCCGACTTCAAAAGCCCACGCACCTGATCAAGCCGATTGCCGACCGCCAGTCGCGGACTGAACCCAGGCGCACGTAACAGAGCCGAGACATGGTTACTGAGAATTTCGAGTTCATTCGGACTTGCAAAAACAACCGTTGGACGAAGAATCCTCAGATGTGATTCAAAATCACCACCCAATTGCGGAAATCCCACAACTCCATTCTTCAGCAGTGCACAGAATCTCGAAAGGTGAGCGAACGGATTGGAGAGCGGCAAAACCTCGAGCGTCTTCCAGAACAACTCGGGTGGAGTGTTGAGATGCAAGAGCAGATGATTTGCTGTGACAACCAACGCATCCAACGTCAGTGTTTCAGGCTTTTGAAAACCATCATGGCCGAAGGAAATAAAATTCAGAGCTCCGATGCGTTCAGGGATCTCACCATTAATCTCAGGCAACGAACCTGTCTGACGCTTGGCCTCGCGCAACTCGGAGGCCGTCTTGTACCAACGAAACAAGGTTATGGTCGGTGGCTCGAGTCCACTGTCACGGACAGCCCAGTACATTGCCGATAGGTCGAACGTGGGGGCACCGAGATCCTTCAATTGCCCGGCGTATCCTTCGATGTCGGTGGCAACCGCGACGCAGCCAAAGTATTCCAAACACCATCGGATATCAGCGACCGATGCATGCAAGGGCATGAACATGACATCGATTCCCGCAATAACTGCCGCAAGGCTGGTGACCCACGTTGTGTAACTATTATGGGACAAGAAGAGAACCGCAGGCCCTCGCATTCTGGCGTCAGCAGCACGTTCAGTACGGATGCCACCCAGAGCGTTTATCCAGTTGCGTACCGCACGTCCCAAATGAGTGAGAAAATCGTGACCTGAGTATTGGTTCCAAGTCCCTTCAGCGTAACTGCGGGCGATAACCTGCTCGGTACGCACGCATTGACGCATCAGCAGATTAAAAAACTGATCATTGCCTTTGAACAACTCAGCAAGGCGCTCATCACTCGGAAAAGTTGCAGTCGAGGTTGACATAGTTGGAACCCGCAGGAATTTCAGACGGCCAATTTCGGTGAAGGACCTTTTGTTACTATCACGTTGCGGGCGAGATCAAAATAATTGCGTTTGGCATCAACCTGAACCGCATCATCCAACTCCGGAAAGTAACCGGTGAGCTGACGACCATAGGTACAACCGGTATCAAGACCAACACAGATTGGTCTGCCGCTTGGCAGTGTTTTTCTGAACAATCCCTGCTTCGCATCATGACCAAAGACAATCAATTGCGGACCTGTGTGCAACTCATGCCAGCGGAATTTATCTGCAACATCCGGACGTGAACGAACGCCGGCATGCGGCGCGGGCAACTCTGGTGCCGATGACTTCGCGGCTGCTGACTTCTGCAACTTTTGTTCTGCCTCAGCCAACATCTCTGCGCGATACCCGGAAGGCACAAGCAACAATTTCTTGCGCGCCTGAGGATCTTCCCAGCGCACGTAACGGGCTGTCAGAAGCATACGTTCGGGAGTGGCCGCCAAACCAGACACCGGGTCGATACCGGCGTGCACAATGACAAGTGGATATTGATTCTCCCACCCTTTGCGCTCCCGCGACGGCTTAACCGTTGTCGTGTAGGCATGCGGCAGGTTGTTCACAAAATCAAACATCGCCCGCCGATGATGGCGGATAAAATGTAGTGTCTGCTGGGTGTGCTCAGGCAAAGATTGCAGCCCGCGGCGCTGAGCCTGCACCATGGCAGCCCAGAGCGCCCAATCGTGATTGCCTTTTATACAAATAGCGTTGAATTCGTGAATGAGATCGAAGACACCAACAGGATCTGGTCCCTTGGTGAAAAGGTCGCCGACAAGAACAACTTGAAACTCCGCAACACGCTGCTTGGCTTTTTGCAAAAGATCACGAAGTTCCCTTGCGCAACCATGCACATCACCAACAATAAACAACGGCAGTCGTTCACCGGATGGCGGAAGTTCTTTAATGATTATATTGCGGGCAGTGTCTTGCACGTTACACCTGTTGAACCCGAAAAAATTGGTCCTGTTACGTATGGTAACAGGACCCCTTTGCATCGGCAACGCGAAAATCCTGCAAGTGTCAGAACCTTCCAGAGCTGCCCGCTTGCGTTCACATTGAAGTGCCCACGGGCTTCGACTGGTTCTGTGGCTGAGGATCGGGCTTCGTCACAGGCAAATTGATATTGTCCGGAATTCCATCAGGATCGTTTTGTACCGGCTGAGACTGCTGTTCCTTAATCTGCACCATCATCTGCTTCCAGTCGCGCTCGAACGTGCGATGACGCCGGCAGGCATAGACGTTGCGGGCCAAAAGATTGCGCCGGCGACTGAGAGGACCCTTGTAGAACGGCTTTCCGTCAACGTAGTCCGAAGAGACGTCCATGATGATATTTTCACCTGAATTGACTTTGCCATTTGGGTCGCGAACATCGGCAACCATCACCCAGTGATCCGGCTGGCGCCCCGGGTATGCAAGCAGAAGCACATCGCCGGCACGCAGCTGCCCCTTGCACCCATCAAAATTCACAAAGTCCCAGTCGAATTGAAAGACTGCCACACGATGACCCGCGGCGCGGTGCGCCTGACCAAGGAACCCACTGCAGTCCGTCACGCTGCGGCTGTACGATCCCAGACGATAGGTATGAACTCCGCGACCGAACTGTTCTGCAGTGTCGAGAAATTTGGCCACACGCTCGGGAATATCATCACCACTTTCTGTTTTGAGAATTTTGACAGGCTCATCATTCACCCATGGCAGCCAGCCTTGAGCTTCAGACTCCTGCTGTTTTCCCGCCTGTCCGCAAGCAGAGGCAACAAGAGCAATCAATGCAACTG
>JBEDKY010000152.1:0-13888 GCA_041171905.1 Pseudomonadota bacterium | reverse complement strand
GAGCCTTCTTCGCTGCTGTTGCCTTCTTCTTGATGCCAACAGCCTCTTTCAGAGACTTGGCAGCGCGGAAAGCAACTTTCTTGGAAGCAGGAATGCGAATTTCTTCGCCTGTCTGTGGGTTGCGGCCTTTGCGAGCTGCGCGCTCTTTGACCTGGATGATGCCGACTTTGTCGAGACGGATCTTGGATTGGCGGCTGACGAGTTCTGACTCGATTTCAGCGAGAAACTCAACGATGAGTTCCTTCGTTACTTTCTTTGGCAGTTCGTCGTGCTTGCTTGCAACGGCAGAGATCAACTGGCTGGTAGAAACTGTAGTAGGCTTTTTCATGCGTGGTGTTCCTTTCTTGAAAACCTGTCTGTGACCTTACAGCGCAAGTTTAAAACTGACAAGATGTGCCGCGGGGAAAAAATCAGAGAAGATGCGCGACACGAAATTTAGAATGAGTCAACTGCCCCAACTGAAAAAGTGCGGAACTCGATCCGCAGCCTCGGGCTTGCTACACTTCTGGTTCTGGCTCGAAGCCGCCATCGTACAGATCATCAGAGGGCAAGATATTCATGACTAGTCTCAACTTTCCCGCGCAACCCGTTCAGTGCGGAAATCTCATCGGCGGGGTTTGGCAGGAACCGACCAATCTTCCGCTGCGCGATATTCTGAGTCCCTACAACGGAAAACTGCTCGGCAGGGTCCCTCTTTCGACAGCCAAGCACGTCGACGACGCCGTCCGTGCAGCGCACGCCGCGTGGCCCCTGTGGCGACAGATGCCCCTGCGGAATCGAGTAGAAATCTTATCTAAATTCAGAAATCTTATGATTGATTCCATGCCTGGTCTGATAAATTCCGTGGCACTCGAGTCAGGCAAAACAAGACTTGAGGCCGAAGCCGGACTGCAAAAGGGAATGGAGATAATCGAGTTCGCCGTGAGTTTGCCCAACAGCGAACAGATGATTGCCGCCGAAGTCAGCCAAGGAGTCTTTTGTCAGTTCCGGCGCGAACCCTTGGGGGTTGTTGCGGGCATCACGCCGTTCAATTTTCCAGCCATGGTTCCCCTGTGGATGATTCCGTTGGCGTTGGTTGTCGGAAATTCCTTTATACTCAAACCCTCGGAAAAGGTGCCGCTGACCTCCCAGATTCTCGGCGACCTTCTGATGAAGGCCGGACTGCCTGCCGGGGTCTTTTCAATCGTCAACGGCGGTGCTGAAGTTGTTGATGCGCTCGCATCCCATCGTGATGTGCAGGCGGTCGGCTTCGTCGGCTCTACGGCTGTGGCGTCGCATGTCTATCAGAAGGGAACGGCCGCGGGTAAGCGTGTGCTCGCATTGGGCGGTGCCAAAAACCATATAATTTTGATGCCAGACTGCGAACCGGAATCGACCGCGCGTGGAATCTTGTCTTCGTTTACCGGATGCGCGGGACAGCGCTGTATGGCGGCGAGCGTGCTGCTCGCAGTCGGTGATGTCGATCACGTACTTGAGAAAGTTGTGAATCTTGCCTCGCGACAGATGCTGGGCAAGGACATGGGTGCCATCATCGATCGCACTTCGCTCAACCGCATCGAGGGCGCGATTGCCAATGCCGAGAAGCAGGGTGCGCGTCTTCTTCTCGACGGGCGCGGAAAGAAGTCCGCCGTTGCAGGCGATGAAGCAGGGAACTGGCTTGGTGCAACGATCATCGATCATGCAAAACCTGCCATGGAATGTTCACAGATGGAGATTTTCGGCCCGGTGCTAACGGTGATCCGCTGCGGCAGTCTCGAAGAGGCTCTGACAATTTCCAATTCATCACCCTACGGAAATGCCGCGGCAGTTTTCACCACGCGCGGCGATGTCGCGCAGTTTGTTGCCTCAGGTTCAAATGCAGGAATGATAGGAATCAACATCGGGGTTCCTGTTCCGCGTGAGCCATTTTCTTTTGGCGGCACCAAGCAATCGCGGTTTGGACATGGCGACATCACCGGTCGGAGCGGTTTGGATTTTTGGTCGGACCTCAAGAAGATCACGACCACCTGGCCGACGTTAAAAACCGCTGATGCGGGTGCAGGGCAGTTCCTACTTCACACGACTTAATACACAGAGGGTTCAGCAGTGACTCAGCAACGACAGGGTTCCCAACATATTGTTCTGACTTCTCATCCAAATCATTTCGGTCCCAAGCCGCCAAGTATTCAATGGGGTGAGCGCGATCCGATTGCGCGTGGTCCAGTGATTGCCACGGTTGCAAATCAGGCGCACCGCAATGCAATCGGCACACACTCAGGCTCATATGCAATCTATCGGGCTCTTGCGATTGCAACTGGCTCTTTGCAATCGATGCACAAACCTGATCTGACCAACACTGCTCCTGCAGTTCCGGTGGGACCCTTTCCAAGCTGGTCCGATCCCGACAAAATTGTCTCACTGGATCCCTGGGGCGCACTGGTTGCTGATACCTATAAAGACCTTCTTGAAAAGGGCTACGACATCCGTCCGACCATTGCCGTCACGAAGGCGCACATCCACATGCCGGAAATCTCCGAGGCTGTTGCGAAGGGACGGTTGAAACCCGATGGCGAGATCGTCTCCGAAGAGGGAATCTGCAGCGTGACCAAAGCTGCCATCGAACCAGTGTGGTACCTTCCTGGAGTTGCAAAGCGCTGCGGAATCGATGAGGGGACTCTGCGCAGAACGCTGTTTGAGCAGACTGGCGGCATGTACCCTGAATTGATCACACGTCCCGATTTTTCTGTCTTTCTGCCGCCGATTGGCGGATACAGCATCTACATCTTCGGAGATATGTCGGCGATTGATGATCCTTCAAAACCGATCGCCGTGCGAATTCATGATGAATGCAACGGTTCGGACGTTTTCGGTTCTGATATCTGCACTTGCAGACCTTATCTGACACATGGCATCGAGGTGTGTGCGCAGGCTGCGCAAGAGGGCGGACTCGGCATCATTGTCTACTGCCGCAAAGAAGGTCGGGCTCTCGGAGAGGTCACCAAATTCCTTGTTTATAATGCGCGCAAAAGGCAGGAGGGCGGCGATCGTGCGGATAAATATTTTGCCCGCACGGAGTGTGTCGCGGGTGTTCAGGACATGCGTTTTCAGGAGCTGATGCCCGACGTGCTGCATTGGCTTGGCGTCACACGCATCGATCGGCTCGTCTCGATGAGCAACATGAAATACAACGCAATCGTAAATTCCGGTATCGTTGTTCATGACCGATTTGAAATTCCCGACGAGCTGATTCCTGCCGACGCGCAGGTGGAAATGGACGCAAAAAAGGCTGCCGGTTACTTCACCGATCATGTTCCCGATGAGACCGAGTTGAAAAAGAAGAAGGGACGGGAATTGTGATGAGCGGCGCGCAGCAATATTCATTGTCAGGTCTTCGGCAGCTCGCCGCGGTTCGCAGCCAATGTGCGCGTCTGTATGGTCTCGCCGAACAAGACAGGCTTCGTCATTTCAGTGTGCATGAGGAGTGTCTTCCCGCGGTTGCTGACTATATTTTTGAATTGATCCAGCGGGATTATCCGACTCTCGAAATCCCATTTCACAGCCGTTGGCGACACTTTGAGGCGGGCGGAATCGATCGGCACCGCCAGCTTGAGGCGGCGTGGACCGATGCCGACTCCATGGAAAAGACACGCCGGCACATCGACCTCGTTGTGGTGAGCGTTCTTTTGGACGCCGGCGCCGGCGCTCGATGGGCGTTCAGTGAAGCCGAAACGGGGCAGGTCCACGGTCGCTCCGAAGGTCTTGGGATTGCGAGCTTGCGCATGTTTGCTGAGGGTCGCTTTTCCTCGAATCGTTCTAAGCCCTGTCAGGTGGACGCGGATGGGCTCGCGCAACTGACACTTGCTGACCTGCGTAAAGGTTTTCAGGAAAGTGACAGCAATCCGCTGCTCGGGTTGGAAGGCCGCCTGTCGCTCCTTCGGCAGCTTTCGGTCGCGATCAAACAAAAGACCGAAATATTTTCGGGCTCAGGAACTCCTCGTCCGGGACATCTTCTCGACTGGCTGCTGCGCTCTCAGAATGGTGGTGAAATAAATCTCAGCAAGCTTTGGACGGCTGTCATTGAGGGCTTTGAAGACGTCTGGCCACGCAACGATAGAATCATACTGGACGGCAGGAATTTGGGTGACGCCTGGTCGCACTCACTCTTGGCCGGTTCATCAGCCAATGAGTCCATTGTCCCCTTTCACAAACTTTCGCAGTGGCTCACCTACTCACTGCTTGAGCCATTGATTGCCGGTGGTTTCCGAATCACCGGGATGGATGCGCTCACCGGGCTTCCTGAATACAGGAACGGTGGTCTGTTTGTGGATTTTGACGTGCTCAGGCTCAAGGATCAGTCTTCTGCTGCAATTGCCCATCCGGTAGGTTCAGAACTGGTTGTCGAGTGGCGCGCACTGACGGTGATTCTGCTCGACAAAACAGCTGCGCTTCTGCGCAGAAAAATGAATCTAAGCGAAAGCGAATTTCCGCTTGCAAAAGTGCTGGAGGCTGGAACCTGGAAGGCGGGCCGGCGCATCGCCGCCGCGAAGCGCACGGGCGGCACACCACCACTTCAGGTCGTGAGTGACGGCACAGTTTTTTAATTTGAAGGACACTGAAATATGCTCAAGACTGAATTCAAAAACACAATTCTGATCGAACATCCGCTGATCCAGCACAAGCTGACAATCATGCGCAAACTGGAAACAAGCACGCATAAATTTCGCGGGCTGCTGCAGGAAATCAGCATGCTGCTGGCGTATGAAGTGACGCGCGATCTGCCGCTCACGCTGACCGAAATCAAGACTCCGGTGGCGCAGATGAATGCACCGATGCTGCAAGGCAAGAAGATAGTCTTGGTTTCAATTCTCCGCGCTGGTCAGGGCATCGTTGACGGCATGCTGCGCATTCTTCCGTCTGCGCGTGTGGGTCACATCGGTCTTTACCGTGAGCCCAAAACCCGCGTCGTGGTGGAATACTATTTCAAGGTTCCACGTGATATCTCGGAACGCGACGTCATTTTGGTCGACCCGATGCTGGCGACCGGAAACTCCGCTGTTGCTGCTGTTCATCGCCTCAAACAGACAAATCCGCGTTCGATTAAACTGGTTTGTCTGCTTGCTGCTCCTGAAGGATTGCAGCAGATGCAGGAAGAACATCCCGACGTGCAGATTTACACTGCTGCAGTAGACAGTCATCTGGACGAACACGGATACATTGTTCCCGGCTTGGGTGATGCGGGAGACAGGCTCTTCGGCACGAAGTAAATTTTAGTTGAATCCCGCGCCTGCTGCTTTTCGCTATTGTCCGTTGGGGTGATGCTGTGACTGCATGTAAAGTGATGATTGGAGTGTCGGGTGGATCGGGCAGCGGCAAGACCACATTTTGCCGCGAACTTGTTGCCCGTTTGGGAGCGGAGAACGTTCTTCATCTGCGGCAGGATAGTTACTACCGCGACTTGAGTGGACTGACGCCCGACGAGCGCGACAACGTGAATTTTGACCACCCGCAAGCGCTCGAGTTCGATCTCCTTTGCGAACACCTGAAACTTCTCAAGCAGGGAACCCCGATCGAGGTGCCTGAATATGATTTCGCCACCCACACACGCTCGCCCATCACACAAGTGTCTGCTGCAAAGCCAATCGTGGTGATCGAGGGGATTCTGATTTTTTCGCAGGCACAAATTCTCGAACAACTGCAATACAGTGTGTTTGTCGATGCGCCTGAAGATGTCAGGCTTTCGCGGAGAATCAGACGTGATATCGCCGAACGAGGCCGAACGCGCGAAAGCGTCGAGAAGCAATTTTTTACGACTGTGGCCCCGATGCACGATCTTTTTGTCGAACCGTCGAAGTTAAAATCAGCTCAGGTGATTTCCGGCGAACAACCATTCTCGCAGACAATCGAAGACCTGATTGCGAGTTTGATGAAGCACTTGGGCGCGAAGTCCTGAAGATTGCCGTGGTGGATTCTTTAGTTCGAATGTTCAAAAAAAGCTTGCGCAGCGGCAGAGACGAAATGGCTGGGGAACTAGGACTCGAACCTAGACTAACGGAGTCAGAATCCGTCGTCCTGCCATTAGACGATTCCCCAAGGCCCCACCTTGATAGCCGAGCAGCATTGCCTTGGCAAGTAGGGTCAAACGCCCAAATTAGAGTCCGGCACGGTCTAGCAATCCGTTCAGGCGTTCTGTTGCCTCTCGGCGGGCGGTTTTGCACTCGGACGAGCCCAAAATAGAGCGTCTGACGTCGCCCAATGTCCCGCGCCAGCGGCCCAGGGTCATCAATCCTTTGAGTGCCGGCTGAATGTCGCTGTAGATAAGCGAGTGAAGTGGAGCATAGCCAGGCCAAAAAACAGGGTCTTCCCAGTTCCAGACGGTCAAATTAGCAAGGGCGCCGGGTCTGAGTCCGTTTGTCTTGCTGTTTTCCGAAGGGCCTGCCGAAGAACCAAAAAACAAGGTGTTGAGTAATTTTTCATGAGTCGTGTTTTTTTGTCCTTCGGAATGAAGCGTGTGCCGCAGCGCTGAGAGTCCCTGCGCCTGCACAGGGGTCGGAGAACGTCTGAATTCTCCGTACTCAAGCGAGTGGGCAATCGATGCCATCGTCCAACCTGCCAGTGAGCGAAGTTCAGCCTGAACACGCAGCGAGTCGTTGCTCGCCGCGCAATCGGTACCAACGGCCCAGTTGAGTCCCAACCGCAACCATTCGTTGTAGGCAGCGGGGAAGTGAAAGATCAGCTGCGAATTGGGACACGCGATGAGGCGCACATCTGGAGACTTGCAAAATTGCAGATCCTTCTGGCCCGCGTAGATGACATGTACGAGCTGTTTTGTGACGGAGGTCTCGAACAGTCCGGCTCGTCGCAAAAAATCTATCGGCGTGCAGCCATATTGTGCATGAATCCGGTTAAATTCCTCGGGTGACTGTGCGACGTGGCAGTGAATGGGGAGATTGTTTTTTTCACTGACATCCAAAATTTTTCGCCACAGATCTTCGCTGACCGTGTCGGTCGCATGTGGACCCAGACCCGCGCTGATACCCAGTTTCGCGTGATACTCGCTACCATGGAGCGCTTGCGTAAAGGCAAGATTCGTTTCCCAGTCGCTCTTTCCAGGTCCCGAGATATCCTGCAGCGTCGCGGCAACATTGCCAGTGAGTCCAACCTGCATCATCGCATCGGCGACGGCATCCGCATGATAGTAATGATCCCACACGTAGGTTGTGCCTGCCAGCAGACACTCATAAGCGCCAATTCGGGTGAAGGCTCCGACATCGGCTGGAGTTATTTTTTCTTCAAGTCTGAAGAACACATCTTCGACCAAGTTGCCCGATGTACCTGCGGAACTGACGCGGCCACGGATGAAGCTCAGTGCGAGGTGCGTGTGGGAATCCACGAAACCCGGAGTGACAAGATCATCACCGAACCAATGCGAAGCAGCTGTAATCTGCTCCGCATTTGGATAAGTCTTTATTGAACGGATGTGATGACCGTCGATTTGCACAATGGCCGGCTCAATCAGCCAACCTTTTTCCGCCGAGTGAAGAAGCACTCGTTTGGAACCAACACTCACTGGCATGTTTAAACTCTCCGCACTCTGCGATAACATACTCTCGTGAAATCGAATTGAGGAGAAGTTCATGATGTCAGACAAAACAACAACCCCTGCGCCATGCGGGTATGTCGTCGGTCTCTCTTTGATGGCTGTTTTATCGGGACTCCTCTCATTGCAAGCGGGTTGTGTCTCGGGAAAGAAACAAACTCCTTCATCGCAACTCGCAGCGGGTGAGGCACCGGAGCGCATTGCCCAGAAAAACATCATTCAAGGGGGACAGGTCTTGCCGCGCGCCGAAGCCGGGCAGGGACTCGTATGGTTTCCCTTCGTCTGGAGTCCAGAGTTGGCAGCACCAGACAAGGCCTCAGGACTCACCGCTATCAACTACGTCAACATCCGCGAGCCCAAGCTGATTTTTCGCAACTCCATCACCAAAAACGAAATTCTCATTGCCCTGAGCGAAGAATCTGGTTCAGACAAGCGCCGCTTTGAACTCACTTCTGCAGACCCGCAAAAGCAGCTCCGCTTTTATCTTCCGCGTGTGCTGGCGTTGACTCAGGGTGACTACGTTGTCGAAGGAATCCGCACAGAACTTGGAACTCAAACACAAGAGCGCGGAACTCTGGTCAACCTGCCATTCGTCAATCCTTTTCAGGCCAGCGGTGCAAAACCGTTGGTTGTGCAGGTGCGTGAAGGTCGAGTGTCGACCGTCGCACGCGTCGTGCAAACAACATCGATTGCCGACTCTGCACAGGGACTCAGCCTAAAGACGATTGCCGAGAATCTCGACAGTGATGTCGTTCCGGTAGGTCTCGTATTGCAGCATCTCAACAGGAGTCCTGCCGAAGGCAGCACGATTGTGAGAGCAGGGACAACCGACTTTCCGCGTCTGCGCTTCGATCTGACCAATCAAAAGGGCGAGATTCTGAAAGTCGAGGAACATGTCGCGAGGGTTGGCTTTATTGCGGACTCACCCTGCGGGGCAGAGGGTACAATTCGTTTGGTCTGGAAAAGACTGAACGACGAAAGGGAGTACCTGAGCCAATTTCCCTTCGGAGGTTCAGAACCGAATTGCAAGGACAAATTCAGCACCGGCTTTTCGTTCGCGCTTCCCGCCGGTGACTGGCAGCTCAAGTCCACGATGCTTGCACTGGCAGACAGGTTCAAGCCGCAGGTACAAACTCCTTGGATGCGCAATCCGAGTGCCCTGCTCAATGAGTATTTTTCTTTGTCAGATCAGTCCGCCCGCTGGACGTTTGAAACTCAGCGCGAGATTGAAAATCGCAAGGGCCTGATCATTCCTTTGGATTCTGCGACTCGCAAATACACCGAGTTGCGCAGGCTCGGTGACATCTATTCGGTTGGCCGCAACATGCAATCTTCCGACTCTCTGTTTCTTGGTCATTTTGATATTCGCATCGGCGAGAGCAAGAACGACAAGTCACCCTTCTCCGAGTTCGAGCTGAAGACAAGCTTCGATCTGTCTGCAGTGCAGAGTCTCCTTTCTGTTTCGCGGGTTTTCAATGCCTATACGCTTGAAAAAATTGCGAACGGAAAAGCCGTCAAAACAAAAATAATTCTCCGCACCGCAGCCAATCAGGAAGACCGTCCGAGTCTGGCACCGGCTGCTGCTGAGCTGCAGGGCGAAGCGAAAAAAGCTTATGCAACTTGCGTCAAGGAGCGTGAAGAATCCGATCCGCTCGTGACATCAGACGGGATTTTGCAATTCACAGTCTTGAAGGGCAGCGACAGTGTCAATTTGCGCAGCCGCTCCGGTTCACCGGAGGCATTGCTGGAAAACTGGCTGGAGTCTTGCCTGAAGAAAAAATTCATCGGCTTCCGCTTTTCAAGGAAAGTGCCTGTGAATTTTCAGGGTGAGCTCAAATTCGGAATGGAAAATTGAGAGAAGGCCCGATTCACGAAGCCTTAGGTGGGTTTTGCTTCTCCGGCGGCTCACTGACAATAACAACGCCGTCTTCAAAATCGCGCAGCCGTTCGTCGATGCTGTCCATGCCTTGAGTCGGAGCGCTGTTCATTGGCACTCCGTGTTTGCGTTGCAGCTCTTCTGCCAGCGCATTCAGTTCAGAAACAAAATTCTGAAAATCATCGCGTTCACGAACGTTGATTCTCACCGCGTAGTTTCCACGCTTGAGCTCGGAGACGAAACGCATCATTGAAATCATCGGACCGTACATGCGGTGTGTGCGGCGCACCACGACAAACAGAGTGATTGCAATGAATGCTCCGATGGCAAGAATGATTTTTGCTCTATTTCTGAAAAAAATATCGTTTTGCAGAACTTCTGTCTGGTCCGCGACCTGAAAGAGGGCAAAAACCTGCTCGTACTGTTCGCGGAATGCATCGAGAAACAGGTATGCAAAGATGCCCGCAAAGGTGAGAGAAACGGAAACAACATGCAATCCAAAGCGTATTTGCTTGAATGGCTCAACTAAGTAGGCTCTCAGGGTACGCCGTTTTGCACGCATATATTATACTCCTGCGCAAAGCCCGAACACCTCGGGACGAACGGAGCGTGTGTCATGTCAGGACCAGTACTATTAGGTTACCGCATCTTTCGCTTTCAGGGAGCGGGGGAGTCACTAAATTTCCCTGTTGTCTTGCTGCGGGGTTTGGGGCGATCGTCAGGATTTTGGCTCGATTTCAGTGAAAAGCTCTCGGAGCACGCAACAGTCGTGTGCATCGATCTGTTGGGAACGGGCTTGTCTCGTTCAGACACAGGCCGCGGAACGATTCGCGACTTCGCGGAAGACGTTGCGGCAACTTTAGAATCGCTGGGACTCAAGGATTTTTATCTGGTCGGTATCAGTCTCGGCGGAATGGTTGCACTTGAATTGAGTTCATTTTTTTCTGCCGTTCGCAAAGTCGCAGTTTTGGCCTCGTCATCGCGCGGTATGGGCGAAGGTCGCATCCGTCCGCGGGCGCTTGGCAGATTGCTTTGGTCTTTGCGCAAAGGTGTGCCCGACAACGCTGAGCTTGCATCCTTTTTGGTGTCTGATGCGACGCTTCAGACCCGTCCGGAATTGCCGGAAATTTGGAATGAGCTTTGGAGACGTGAGGGCTTTAAAACTCTGCCAGTGCTGCGGCAGCTCCTCGCAGCGGCACTCTTTGATGCGCGGCCGTCTCTGGAAAAAATCCAACAACCGACACTCTTCATGGTCTCCAAGGCCGACGGTTTGGTTCCTTGGCGAAATACATTGAGGCTATGGGAGAAGGCGCGTGACGGCCATCTGGTTGTCCTCGAGAACCTCGGCCATGATTTTCCAACCGAGGACCCGGAGCTTGTGATTCGCCATCTTTTGAACTTCTTCGACGGTCAGCCGACAGAACAACATCAAGCCTTGTGAGCGATGCATTCGATCTCGACCAGCACATCGCGCGGCAGTCGGGCCACCTCAACTGTGGAACGTGCGGGTTTGTTTTCGGCAAAGAACTTTTCATAAATCGCATTCATTGCCTGAAAGTCGTTAAAGTTCTTCAAAAACACGGTGGTCTTGAGCACGTTCTCAGGGCCTGAGCCCGCCGCTTTGAGCACTTCGAGCAAGTTGTTGAGCACCTGTGTTGTCTGGGTTTCAATGTCGGTACCCTTGATCTGCATCGTCTGCGGATCAAGTGGAATCTGGCCAGAGCAGAAAACGAGTTCTCCGAAAGTTGTTGCCTGTGAGTATGGGCCGATGGCCTTTGGCGCTCGCTCTGTCTGGACAACTGATTTTTTCATGGCAGGTTCTCTTCCTTGTCAAAAAAAAGAAAATTTCCCTGCAAGAATCAGTTAACCTCGCCCACCTTCTGCGCAGACAGCTGCATAGTGTTGTCGTAGGACTTCACGGCCTTTTGCAGGGCTTCGTAAGTACGGTGTGCGATTATCATATTGGCCATGTTTTTCATAGGATTGACGTTGCTGCTTTCGAGATACCCCTGCGTGAGTTCGCCCTTGGACTGCACCAGATTCTCCGGCGGACCGTCATGAACAAAAAGGTTATCCCCAAGACGCTGTAATAGTTTGTTGTCATTGAAAGCTGTGACTTTAATTTTGTCGACAAACTTGTCGCCGTTGTAGACCTCGCCGTCCTGAAGAATGCGCAAATTTCCCTCGCTCAGCCCCGTGATGGCTCCGCGTTCTCCCATGACAGATGCGCCGTTTTTGGTGACGAGAGTCCCCTCGGGTGTCAGCGCAAAACTGCCGTCTCGGGTAAAGCGCTCTCCAAATGGAGTGCTGATGGTGAAAAAGCCGGTCCCCTGAACAGCCAAATCGGTGTTCACACCGGTCCGCTTGAGGCCACCCTGAACATGGCTTGTCTCTACATTCGAGAGTGTGACGTAGCCCATTTCATTGCCGTGCAGAGGATAAATTTCACGCATGTCGAGTTTGAACTGCGCTGGCGGAAGTGCGCTTGGATAAGAGTTCCACGGATTGGCTTCAAGCGCGGCAAATGTGACTTGCTCTTCCTTGAAGCCTGTTGTGTTCATGTTTGCAACATTGTTCGCAAGGATTTCAAGAACACGTTCCTGAACCATGCCGCCGGACAGGGGTGCGTAGATATTCTTCAACATAGGCTCTGCACCTCGCTCAATTGCGGGGTGCGGAATTCACCGAGTCAGCACCCTCACAGCTGCAAGTTTAACACCAGATTGTCGTGACCCTGAGGGATAATTATTTCCCGTTTGCCAAGGATACTGCCGTTCACAAGTGAACTAATCACCAGTTCGTAGGAGCCGGGAACCAGCCGCACGGTGCGGTTCGAGCCCACACTAATCTGGAATTCCATTTCTGTTTGAAGAATATCTCTGCGGAATGATTCGAGCTCGCTCTTTGCAGCTGTGGTCAGATCACCCGGGGCGCGCAGGACAATATCGCGGCATGCAGGATTTGCCGATGCGCGGCGTGCAAACTGGCGGATGAGTTGAACGCGTGTCGACTCGTCCCAAACCCCGCGTACGATTGCCGAACTGAACAGATCGTTGCGGCTGTTGCCAAGGTCCAGACCAATTCGGCCGCGGAAATTCTCGCACAGTGGTGAAAGAGTCGGAAAGTCGCCTTTCGCAAATGCCTGCCCGTTGACGAATTCAAATTGTGGCAACAGCGCCTGCGAGGCGGAACCTTGAAGTTGAGTTGGTGATGGTTGATTCAAAGCCACTTTAAACGGTTGCATCAAGTTTGTCGGCAGCCTGACAAAACTCGACGGGTTGAGGTCCTTGGTTCCGGCACTTTCAACCTGATGATGCATATGCAGTCGGCCTGATCGGAGCATTCCCTTGACCACGGATCCCCGTGCGAGACTGCGTGCTGACATTCTCACGGCAACGTTGACCTTTTGTGAATCTTCGATCGCCAAAACCTGACTCAGCTCTTCACTCGTCTGGCTAAGCATTGTGGAAATAATTTTCGTCCATTGCCATTTCTTGGAGTCGTCGGCGAGCACTTCGAGCTCAGGGGAATTTACCAAAGAGCGCGGAAGTTCACGGTGGTCTTCGGCAAGTGCATTGCGCACCACCCAGCCAATCTGAACTAGAACTTGTTCCGCACTCAGTTTGCGAGCAACACCATTGCTCAGCTCAGCGGAGAGGCGTTCGCAGAGTTTGTTGAAATTGAAGAGTTTGCGGTGAAACAAATAAGGCAGCTGCGGAAAATCTTTGCGGATCAGCTTTTCCGAATTTTTCGTGAACTGCATGCCCGAGAGTGCAATGCCGTGCAGGGTCTTGAGGTCTTCCTGAATCGAGGTGTTGGTACTGAACCACGCCAGTTCAACCGGATTTTGTGACATCAGGTTGGGTAGTTTCTCAACACCGTCTTCCGTATCTCTGATAAACTGCAGACTCATTCCCGAGAACCATGGAAGGCTCAGTTCATCCGCGATACCTTCAACCGAATATTTGGCTGCCACATCGTTTGCCGAATAGCTCAGACCATTGAGTGGATTGAGCAACAGCGGGTCTTTTATCGCTGTCGATTTTTTTGCTTCAAAGAACGGAAGTGCCAGTTTGGCGCTGCGTTCTGAGGGTGAGATTTTTGTTTTCCCAAGATTGGAACGCAAGCCGAGTCTGAACAGATGATTTTCGGGATTACCGCGGGTCAATTTCAGGATCTCGTTGGAGTCCTGAGTCCACTCGCTTTCTTCTTCAAACACCATCGATTCCAGATGGCGGACCGCAATGTTCTGTTTTGCCTTCGTGATCAGTCCGTTTTTGCTGTGACCTTGAAGTTTCAGCGCAGAGAGCAGCGGCGCGTAGCCAAGTCGGTGGGCAACCTTCAATTCAAAGAAAAAATCTTGCGATGATTCGCCCGAACTGCGACCGACAACAGCACTTCCGAGGTAAATACCCTGCATCATCACGCGATAGAAA
>JBEDKY010000151.1:0-14098 GCA_041171905.1 Pseudomonadota bacterium | reverse complement strand
GTTCATGAACAGCATTGCCCGTAGCACCGGCAATTCCAATACAGCCGTTACGATAAACACGCGCAGCCGTGCGTCCCACACCGCGTTTTTGCAGTCCCTTGATCCGACTGTCGGCAATCTGTGCCTGAAATTCAAACAAGCTCTCGGTCAGTATCTCAATTGTCATGTCAGCCCACCTTTATGCTACGCACATAGACGTAGGGTCCGCCCATACCCACCGGCAACGGAAACTGATCCATTTTGCCGCAGCCGCCACGCATGGTCCAAATCATATCGAAATCCGAGGAAACAGCCTCAATCTCGCCGAGAGTGCTCATCACATTTCCAGACAACACAGGAATCCGCACAGGCTCGGCAAAAGCACCATTGCGGATGCGATATGCCCGCGCCGGTGCCATGGTAAACGTTGACATCCCAAATCCATGCCGGACACTGTCGATAAAAAGACTTCCCTCGGGCATCCGCTTCAGAACGTCGTCGAGGCTATCCTTTCCTCGCGCAATAAAAGTCGATCTCATCCGCGGAATAGGCTCATATTCAAAATTCACCGCACGTGCGTTTCCTGTCGCCTCTTCCGAAAACTCGCCTGCGGTTTCGGCACTGTGCAGTCGTTTTTCCAACCGGCCATTTCGCACAAGGAAGGTTCTTTCTGTCTTATTGCCTTCATCGTCGTACGGAAGCTCACCATGTCCGCCATCACATCCGCTGTCGATGATCGACAAGATCGGTGAACCAACTACTCTGCCAATTGCCCACTCTTCGCGGGCTGCAGGATCACCGAGCATAAAATCAGCTTCACTTTTATGACCAAAACTCTCATGAGCAAAAATACCAGCCGCCCGGGGCGAAAGAAGTACAGGATAGTCTCCGGGTTCAATAGGCTGCGAGTTCATGCAGAAATCGGCACACTGTTTGAGGAATGTGTGCAGATCAACTTTTTCGCTCAACAGTTCGTCAAATGTATTCTTTGTTTGAAAGGTCGAGTCGAAGAAGTTCTGCCCATCGTGAGCAAAATAGCAGACAAAAATCACTCCCGCCGACTGAACATCAAATTCAATGTCGGCACCCTTGGAAGAGTAAAAGCGTTTGATTTCCTGAGAATCCCTGTAAAGGCTCACCGTTCTTACGAGCTGCGAAAATTCATTGAAGACTGAAAAATACGAGCTCAACAGTTCTTTTTTCTGAACCTCGCTGAACAAACGGATGTCTTTATCGCCTGTGTATTTTCGGATCCTGTCTTTGTGAGGGTGAAGCCTTGTGACAGTTGGATGGGTGAGAATGTCTTGCTTCCGGGTTGCCAGGGCAGCCAGCTCATCCAAGCTGCGCTGCAAGCCTTCTTGAGAGACGTCCGTCGTCGACGCCGAGTACCACCGCTGACCATCGAAGACCCTGAGGAACGCGCCGCAAACGACACGAACACGCTGCTCCTGAAGAACACCGCTCTCATATTGGATGACGGTTTCAAAAGAATCTTCGATGCGCACATCGGAATAAAGGTCTTTGGGAAAATTCAGCAACTTATGACCCCTCTGATAACTACGTTTTGACTCAAAGTAGAATCCAAGATAACGAGCCCGACCCGTAATGTAGATACTGGGTAATTTCAAGGAGATTCTATTTGTGAAGTTATTTCTTATACATTGTGGATATTACGATTCGGAAATCTGCGACGGGCTCTATGAATCTCACTGCAACTTTTTTGTCGTGGCAGAGTCATTTGAAGAAGCCCGCAAAACAGCGAAGGCATTGCCCCAGTTTCACCAAAAACGCATGCATATCGACGGATTACAGGAAGTCCAAGCTGTTCAGGGATATACAATTTCGTTGAACCACTCACCGGAACTGAGAGGTGAAAGCCTTGTGGTTTCTCACAAGCACCGCGATTTGGCCCCGCAAAAGAGCTGAGCCACAAAGATGCTCCTGTTTTGCACGCGAATTGCCGCGGTCTATATCGCTTTCGCTTTCTTCACTTACATCCCCGATTACGGCTGGTGGCCCTCTCTCGTCGGTACCGCCTTGATGCTCTGGATTTGTCGGCACTGGCTTGGCGACGATTGGCGAAAACGTCTGGGTCTGTCGGGGGTATCGGACGAGTGGCCACGTTCAGCTTTTCTTTTTTTCGTTCTTCTTGTGACGTTCGCTCTTTATGGAAAATACATTCTTGAAGAAAAAGGGCTGCGATATGATTCCAATTATGAAATTGGAGTCCATTTGTCTCTAAGACTCAAATGCCACTTTCCGGATTATCGCTGCTCTCCATGTTCTTTGTTGCAGTCATCCGGAATTCGCTGATTATGAGGCGCAATCATCTTGGATTTACAATTGCGCTTCATCTTGCTTGGAATATTCTCTTTGCAGGAGGTATTGTTTCCGGAGACCGAGGCGCTCTGAACGAAACTGAGCTTTTTAATTTAACCATCGGCAACCCCATAGCGGTGGCTGCACTGGGCACTGTCTCAGTCGTTGAAATCTGGATTCGTGCAGTCCGCTGGAAAGTTCAAAATAAGCCAAACCTGTAAACAGCCGCGCAAACTGACAACAGATCTTGCTCTTGATTCCTCATAATCGATCTGTTATCCGACGCTCGTGTGTGTGTTTAATCCAACAGAAGGAGGTGCCCATGATAGTACGAAATTCAGCAGCGGGTTGCCTCCATTCAGACGCATCCCACCTCTGCTAATCATTTACAATTGAGTTTATAATAAAGCAGTAAGACGTGGTTCCTGATCGGGCGTTGTCCTGTGTCAGGTATTCAAGGAACATAAATGAATTTTTTTCAATTTGAACGACAGGGGGTCTTTATGGCCTCTGTCCGACTGACTCATCTTTGGAGTTCAGTCTACGGAATCACTCTCAAAATAAAATCAGAAAGCGCAAGCATCGACGACTGCCGATCGATATTGTCGCAGGCAATCGCAACCGCACACGACCTCGGAGCAAAGCGGCTGGAACTCCGCCTCTGCACGGAGACTCTGCATTTCGACTCATTGGCGCATCCACTCCAACAACTCGGCTTCCAAAGGCAACATGATCGTTTTGAATTTAAAAGGGAACTCAGCAAACTTCCCAATGATACCGGTTCGCCCCTCGTATGGAAAAGTGCAGAGGAGCTGGAGTACAATCGCGAGCAAATTGCCGCAGCAGTGGAACGTGTTACGGAAGGCGACCCTGATTACGATCCGGCAGAGCTGCCGAGCGATTTTATCGAGGACTTCGTTAATCATCCCCAATTAACTTCGGGCCCAGAGTGCATCTCGCTTGGATTCCTTCATGGACAATTCGCTGCACTGACAGTGGCGCAGGTCGACCCAACCAGCGGGTGGTCGCGTATCTCATACATGGGCGTCGTTCCGGCGCTTCGTAGAAAAGGACTTGGAATTTGGGTTCACCGACGCGGCTTCGCACTCATGAAACGTCAACATGGTACTCACTACCATGGCGGCACGAGTGCAAAAAATGAGCCCATGGTCCGTCTTTTTAAGAAACATGGCTGTGACTTATATCGACGACTGCAAGTGTGGCGTCTTGCTCTTAACGACGGAGGTCATCCATGAGACGTCCCGTCTTTGAGACGGAGCGACTGATTCTGCGTCCACTCCGCAAGATTGATTATCTAACTTGGTACAACGCCAATGTTCACGCAAAGCCAAAACAGAGTCCTTGGGATCACGGACCTCGTGCAGCAGAAACCTGCTCAATCCGTCGGTTTCATTTTGTCATCAAGAAGCATCGCGATTTTGCGAGAAAAGATGATTGGTATTACTGGGGCTTATTTGAGAAGCGTTCCGGAAATCTCGTTGGCCACATCGATATCGACATCTTCGACCGGAGCGAGCAGCAATTCGCGAATTTCGGATATTACGTTCACAACCAGTTTTACGGTCAGGGTTATGGACGCGAGGCCGCTGCCATGGGACTGAGAATTGCCTTCAGTTTTTTAAAACTGAATCGAGTTGAGGCTGCAATCAACATCGGAAACCGGAAATCGATCCGGCTGGCACGCATGATAGGGATGAGACATGAATGTGTCAGAAAAAGGTATTGGTACGAAAATGGAAAATGGACTGACCATGTTATTTACGTCGCCAATCCAGAAGATATCGGTTTGAAGGCACGACCGCCAAAAGGCAGGAAGTGACGTGGCCAAAAGTTTTTGACACCAGCACTTGATTTTTCAAACTTATTTCTGAGAGAGTGGTTGAGCGCTTTGAAAAGCACTCCTCTCAAACTCTCTCAGCCGCAGGAGGTGATTTATGAAAAATATCTCGAATCACAACTGGGGTACTTTGCTCGGCTGAGAGCGCTTTTATTAAGCTGAAAGTTTCAATCCAATTTTGAACAGTTCTACTCCAGCCAGCAGATACTCCGAATAAAATTTCAACATTTTTCGCTGAATATGAATTTTTCAGCGACGGAGTAATTAATGAATTTAGATGATTTTGGTTTTGACCATATTTTGAAAACAGAACTTGAATTGTTCCGATCAGAACATGACCACCGTAATATTGTCGCGGGTCGTGTCACAGCAGACTACGGCGGTCAGTTTTTGGCGCAGACAGACAATGGACCATATTCCACATTGCACGGCTCCGAGCGTTTTAATCCAAAGTCAAAATCACGTCATCGGCCGCGCCCGACTGTAGGTGACTGGGTCTGGTTGGAAATTATCCCAAGTGATGTTCGCGTTGCCCGCATTCTCGCTGTTGCCGAGAGAAAAACGCTTTTCACAAGGCCTGATCCCGGCTCCGATTTTGGTGTTCAGACCATTGCGGCCAACATGGACTTTGTTCTACTACTGACTGCAGCGAACGATGAATTCAATCTCGCGCGGATCGGCCGGTATTTGACGCAAATCAGGCGCAGCGGCGCTGAACCCGTGCTTGTGCTGACGAAATCCGATCTGTCGAAATCCTTGGCCGGTTTTCTTGAAGGACTGAGAGAATCACATCCCCTTTGTCATATCTTTGCGACCAGTTGCGAATCAGGATTCGGACTTCAGGAAATTACTGCATTTATGCAGAAGGGTAAAACCTTCTTGATGTTGGGAAGCTCAGGTGTGGGGAAGTCGACTCTACTCAATGCCCTGTGCGGAAAAGAGCTGATGCGCACGGGAACCATCAGCGGTTTCAAAGATCAGGGGCGGCATACGACCTCGCACCGAGAAATGATTGTTTTGCCTCAGGGGGCGCTGTTGATTGACGGCCCCGGACTGCGAAGTCTGGGCGTCGACGACAAGGATTCGGTGGCTGATGTTTTCAGCGATGTGGTCGCGTTTTCCCGCGAGTGCAAATATTCAAACTGCAGACACGGCACGGAGCCCGACTGCGCGGTTCAGGCCGCAGTCAAAGATGGAGAATTGAGTGATCGAAAGGTTAGACAGTTTATAAAACTTTTTAATGAAGCTGGGCGGCGAAATGGCATACTGATAAAGCATTTCCGCGCTCGTTAAGCAAAACTTTGAATGACTTTTGGAGAATCAATGAAAGCACCTGTCAGTAAAAAGATCCCGCTAGAGATAACGCAACACGGCGTCACCCGCATCGACAATTATGCATGGTTGCGCGACGAAAACTGGAAGAACATTTGTGATGGAGATATTGACTTCAAAAATCCAGAAATCCTTGAATACCTGAATGCGGAAAACGCCTATACTCAACACATGATGAGTGACACCTGGGAAATCCGTGAACAGCTTGAGGCTGAATTCCGCTCACGCCTGAATGAGGACAAGGAAACCTATCCGTTCAGGAGAAAGGACTATCTTTATTATGAGAGGTACAAGAAGGGACTCGAATATTCAATAGACTGCCGGCGCCTGGACAAAGAGGGAGCAGTCGAGGAAATATACTTCGATCGTAATGTTGAAGCTTCCGGCAGGGAACTCTACCGATTGATCAATGAAGCGGTGAGTCCTGATAATACCTTTTTTGCATATGCATTCAACCTAAGCGGCTCCATGAATGCGACACTTCGTATCCGCGATCTTCGAACAAAGACGGACCTAGCCTGGGAGATCCCCGATACGACGGGTGACATTCTTTGGCTCAATGATACGAACCTTCTCTACGTCGACCGCGAGCACGATGCGCGGGGGCAAAGAATATATTCAATCAACGTTGTGGAAGGTCCGAGCAGCCGCAGACTCATTTTCACAAAGCCAGAGGACTATACAGACCGCTTTATGTGGCTTCAGCACACCCAAGACAAACAGTTCATTGTTGTGCTTTTGAACTCCGGTTCTTCCAAGACCCTTTTCGTTTCCTCCACCGCACAATTGAACTTCAGTCATTTTGTGAGTGGAACAAATGATGAACTTTTCAGGCTTGAGCACGTCAACGGGTCATTCTACATTCTGACAAGCGATGCCTCGTCAATCAATGGCAGAGTGATGCGAACAAGCAGCGAACCAGCCCATTGGGGACGGGAATCGTGGCAGGAATATATCCCTCAGGCCAGCGAACACTTTCTCAGGAATATTTCTGCATTCAATGATTTTCTCATTCTGGGTGGTCGGAATAACCATCAAGCGGTGCCGGTTCTGCTCGTCCACTCAATCAATGACAAAACAACTAGAGAGGTAGATTTACCGGAAGCCGATTGCCTGTTCCATATTCTGGGCAGTGACGATCACCGCGATCTCAATCCAATGGTTTATCTCGAGTCAGCGATCCTTCCCGAAAGTCGTCTTCAGTTGAATCTTCCCTCAGCAACGTTGCGCATTATACATACGGATAAGATTCCGAATTTCTCTCCTGAAAATTATATCGTCAAGAAGGAATTCGTGACAGCGCGTGACGGAGAAAAGATTCCTCTGACAATCATTCACAGACGAAATTTCCGCACCGACGGAAGTGCCAAGGCACTCGTCTACGGGTACGGCAGTTATGGTTTGGCCTTTATGCCACGCTTCAAACCACATATTTTCAGCCTGCTAGACCGCGGCTATTGTTATTGTGTCGCACAGGTCCGTGGTGGTTCAGACAAGGGACATTCGTGGTACCTGAACGGAAAAATGCTCAACAAAAAGAATACGTTTTTTGACTTTATTGATTGCTGCGAGTTTCTCATCCAACAGGGCTATGCACATAAGGATTACCTCGCAATTGAGGGCGCAAGTGCCGGTGGTCTACTGGTAGCGGCCGCAACAAACTGTCGGCCCGACCTGTTCCGCGCCGTCCTTGCGCACGTTCCGTTCGTCGATGCCATCAACACCATCTCAGATGACACTCTTCCGCTCACACCTCCGGAATGGGAGGAATGGGGAAATCCAATCAAGTCAGCCGAGGATTTTCATTATATGATGAGTTATTCGCCTTATGAGAATATCCAGAAGACCCGCTATCCTGCAATGCTTTTTGATTCGGGAATTTCAGATGAACAGGTCACCTACTGGGAGCCTGCGAAAATGGTCGCCAAGCTGCGCGAGTACAAAACCGACAACAATCTGCTGCTACTCAACATGCGGATGACATCGGGCCATGCAGGCACATCGAAGCGGTACGAAAAACTCAAGGAAACTGCTTTTGACTACGGCTTTCTTTTGAAGGTGATGTCATAGCCCACAATGCAACACTTATCTTTATACTAATCACCCATGCGACTGATGTGCACAATGACATCCGCACAAAAATTGAATTCGTTCTAAATGACCTGGACAAGGCAAAAAAAAACCGGTCACGTGAGTGACCGGTCAAAGAGTATATCACTTGATGTTGGAAGGAATCAGAACCTCTGAAATCGTGTGAATAATCCCATTCTTTGTAACAATGTCGGTGGAAGTGATACGGCCAGCATCGAGTGGGGTTTGTCCAGAGCCAAAGATGGTAAAGCCATACATATCGCCAAAGATTGTCAATGAATCACCATTGAGTGTGAGAGCCTGTTGATAGCCTTTCACCAATTGACTAGACCTCACGCGGCTGCCCAGAACGTGACTTAATAAAACCTTTGAGAGCACTTCTGAACTTGGGCTTCCTACCTGTGCGAATGCCTCATTCACGGGTGCAAAAATTGTAAGGTCAGGAATCACGGCGAGCGATTTAGCCAAATTACTAGCCACAGCCGCCTTCACTAATGAGTCAAAAGCCTGACGCTTACTCAGGGCATCGACAACTGTTCCATAGAGGTCTGGCAACAGCACGTCATCAATAATGTGGATGACACCATTCGTTGCGTCGACATCAGCCTTCACCACCGAAGATTTTCTGTTCACAGTGATACCCGAGTTGTCAGACTTCACGAAAACAGGCTCGATCGGTTCCCTGTCCAGCACACGGGGATTGTATGGATAACTGTATGTTGTATATGCTTTCGTAACACCGAAATCGCCGGAATTCAGCTTCTCATCAACCACGTGATAAAGAAGAATTGATTTCAATTCTTCAGAACAAGTCTGCGGCAAAGCACCATCGCCGATGAAATTTTTAAATGCTTCGTTTGTTGGAGCAAAAAGTGTGACGTTTGCACCCGGATTAGTCAAAAAATCAACCAGCTTACATATCTTCGCCAAACTCACGAGTGTTGAAAGTTGAGGGTTAGCAATTGCCAATTCCCCAATATTAGAACGCGGCTCCGCTGAACTTTCATCGATTGCACCAATCCCCGATTGCGCGAAAGCAACTGATCTCGAGCTTTGTCCGAACACCATTCCCGTAACAACTGATACGACGGTTACTGCGTGCAATCCTCTTGTGAATCTCTGCAACTGACTATGACTCGCTGAAAAGACTTGAAAGACATTCATACGTTCCCCCTTACAAGATTTGAAATCTGTGACCCAAATTCGAAAAAAAGCAAAATAAACTGTTTAACATGCGAGAAATTCAGAATTGAATTGAACCTCTCAGGTGCTTCTTATGACACAGGGGTGTTGGCGAGACTATCTCGAGTTTGCAAACGGGTGTTCTCAATTTGAGAACACCCGTTAAAGAAGAAGCAAGAAAACTTTCAGACCTCTCAATGAGAGAGGTCTTGCTTGGATGCATAAATAACCTCTTTGATTGTGGTAATCTTGCAGGGATTGCAAGGCGGTGGCGGTGCATTGCCCTTCAAAATTTTTTCATCAGAGAGAATGACTCCTTTGATGGGAATCTCGAATTGATAATCACTCGTTGAAATTAATCCGCCGGCCTTGAGTGTGACAGGGAGTTTAACATCAGGAATTTTAAACCAATGGTTAATTCCCCCGTCACAGAGCCTCCGCCAGCATCCGAAAGAAAATTCTTTAGGGTGCTCAACGCTGACAATCGCATCATAGCTTCCCACGGCGCCGATCTTCTTCACAGCATAGTGTTCGACTCCCGATCCGAAGACAATGAAATCTGCATTTGGCAGGGAGTCTTTGCTGAGCTTTTGTGAGTAGATGACCTTTGATACATGCACATCCAATGGTCCTATGGGTGTTCCACCGTTTTCAAAGTGTCCCTCATAAAGCATCGCTGAAACTTTACCGCTGCCGTTTGCGATGAGTTCAGAGAGATCGAATGCCTCAGGGAGGATCGTAAATAGTCCATGACCATTTTTGTTCTTTTTAAGCTCTTCGTATAACTCAATTGTAGGTTTTCTGCCGCTATTTTCTAAAACGATTTCAAACACAGCCTGTTGATCATGCGGGGTATGTAACATAGGCAGGTGCGATGCGTATGTCTTTTGATTACCGAAGAGCACCATTCCGTGAGCCGCGGACACATCTGCTTTTGAAGGCAATGAATTTGAAAGGGTAAAAATAACGGTCGCTGCCAGTATGATCGCGTTTTTCATGTTCGTCTCCTGTGAGTCTTTTTGCGGGATTCATTCCCAAAGACGTTTTAGGAGAGCCGTAATCAGATTTGAAACTCAAAAATCTAATTCACCCATTAGTTGATCTAATAGTTCGTTTTTTACTTGCTGAGCGCGTTTTACTTAGCCCATCGGACGCCGCAAGCCACAGCGGCGTATTCGCCTTTAGAGCACTGACCACGGCCTGCTGTAGTGGAGTTTCCCACGCGGCCTTCAAATGGTGGAGCCACAGAGGTACCCGCAGCGGCCTGAGTTTTTTGACTATGCTGACTTTGGAGTTGTTCGTCACAAGATGAGCAGCAATCACACCTTTCCCCAAACCCATTTCGATTCCATCGAGTATTCCGTAAATATCATCAACGTAGTGGCGCGGGGCATCCGGCAGTTCAGGTGATTGAAATTTTCGAAACTTGTCAGTGCACATGTCACTCGCATCATGATCGAGAAACCTGTCAGGACAGACTCCCTTCGTGGGCACGGCGAGCACGTTGATTTCGTCGCCGAGATAATACGAGACGACGTCTGGACGAATGATTTCATGATCAACAACGACAAAGTCGGCCTTGCCGCTGCGCAAGTATGAGGGCAGATCATTCATTTCCACCGACTGGGCGTCGAGTTGCAAATCTGGATTGGCAGCCAGCAAGGGATGCAGTGACTTTAAAACAACAGAACGCAAGACACTCGAGAAAGATGCGATACGCAGCTTGCCCTGAAGTTTTTCCTGACTCCTGCGGTTGGCGATTTGTGCAAGAACCTCACTTTCAGTTCTTCGTTGCAGTGCGCAGTAGGTGCGCAGAGTTTCTCCTGCAGGGGTGAGCTGGATACGGTGATGCTCACGCACGAACAAGCTCGTCGAAAGTGTCTTTTCAAGGTTCGCGACGCGCTGACTCACGGCCGATTGAGTGACGTGCAAAATTTTTGCAGCTTTTGAAAAGTTGCCGGTTTGTGCGACTGCAAAAAAAGCGGCAAGTGCATCTGAAGATATTAACATTTAGTTATGAACCCATAGAAAAATAAAAGCGGACGCAAATCCTCAACGCATAAACTCTAGCAAATCCGATTGGTAAAAGCGAAAACCGTTTGCGCATGCATTTTCTGAAATTGACGGCTTATTTAACAAATGGCTATTCCTGAGGGCCTTCAAGAGTGCGCTGGTACGAGCGCAGACAAACACGCAAATATGCAATCGCCTGTGCCACGTCAAAACCGTATTTCTCACAAGCAGCAAGATTCCAAACCGGTGTCAGAACCACGTTTACCGCGGGATTGTTGAAAATCTCGTCTCCTTCAGCACTTCCCATGAAAACAACACCGCCGTTGCTGCTGACAACCAACGGACTGAAAATTCCCGACGTTGCGAGTTTTTGATTCACCCCAAGAAACATGCGTGCCTTTGAGGTCGACTGCTGCAGCGGCATGGTCAACACATCCTCGCTGACTGGAGCCACAACAATCATAAGAATTGTGCACGCCGAAAGCTGCAAAAGAGAGAGGCTCCTGGCTATACCAAGCGAATACAGGCCTGCTGAATATCCACGCCGGTACGTTTGTGCAGCCCAAGTCCCAAATAACATTGCTGCGGCGAAAAGTATTCCACCGGTCAGGAATAAGCCGAGCGCGAGCTGATATTTTTCATCGAGAAATGCCGCAACCATGGCATCCATGCGTGCGCCCAGCGGAACAACTGCCGACAGCAGTGGCTGCCAAACCAAGACCACTACAGCGAGCGAGAGCAGTATGACAGGCAAAACAAACGGATAAAAAGAAAAAAATTTGCGGCAAACTACAACGACAAGAGGGGGAACTTTTGCACCCTGTACTCCTCCACCGAGCGCGGCGAAGAGAGCCAATGAGGGCCACATACCCCAAAACGTTGGCACGCGAGAATAGAAAAACGAGAAAAGCGTCACAACAAGACACGAAACCAACAACCATCGCCGCGTCGCTGCAAGCTCACCGGAAGCCTCGCTCGCCCTGATGGCGTCAGACTTCCTTTGAGAAACCGATGATAAAACACCAACCCACGGGACAAGCAGCCCGCTGCATGCGCAAATGACCGACGCAAAAGTGAGACTCAAACCAGCAGCAGTTCCTTCCGTATCTCCTGTTGCCGGCAACTCATCGAAAGAATTTGTGAGCAAATAAAACGCATCATCCCACAACCACCAACCAAGACATGCACAGGTTGCAAAGAAAGACGCCAAAAGAATTCCATATCTCTGCGTCGCAAACCACATAGCTGCTTTAGCAAAATGAAGTCCTGAACTGACATTTTGTTTTTTTGCTTCCACTGCCGAAAAACCAATGACAACCACGAAAGGAAAAACGACAGCAGCGGCGCCTTTGAGCAAGACAGTCCCCGAAAGACCCAATATTGACGTGACAAAAGTTGTTATTTCACCGCGCAGGGTCGATGTCCCGCCAGAAAAAATTCGCAAAGCCTGACTGCAGTAAAATAGTGTCACGCAGAAGCCGAAGATGACGTCGGGTGTAATCACAACGCTGGTCAACACAGGCAAAAAGCCCATCGTGACAAAAAGGAGAGGAGGAATACCTTTGCGGATCTCTTTGCGTTCAGAATAGTCGGCGACAGCTGGCCTGCGAATCAAGCGGGCCCAAGTCCGATGCACAAGAACGGCTGTGCCCAATGCAAAAAATAAACTTAAAAATCGCGCAGAAAATGCTGAAATCTGATGGTCACTGCCATCCAATAAATAACTAAAGAGAGCCAACAATGATGCAAAGGTTGGCAGGCTGTGAGGATAACTATCACCGTTGAAATTTAGCACCGGCAACCAGTGGCCCGCAGCCTTGAGCTCCTCACCCAGCCGTCTGAACAAGGCCTCCTGAACATCAAAAGGCTCAATTGCAAATGAGCGGAATGCGAAAAGCATCCACACACCGGCCATCAGGATCAAAATCAATGGACTCAGAAGTGACTTGAGCGTGCGTCGGATGGCTGCAAAGTCATCTGCCTGCATTTTCGGAATCCTTACGTGTCTTGCGGATTCCAAGCGCCAACTGCACCTGACTGAAATAGCCGCGCAGCATATTTCCCTCCCTCTCGGTTGGCGCCGCACGGTTCAATAGCCTATGGAAGTAATGCAACAATCGATCGGGGTTGCCCTCCCGGGTCAACCCGACGTCGACCATGGTCTGTCTCCAGTGCTCAACCAGATGAAGCATACCCTCAGCAGAAATCGGTCGTTCCGCTTCAAAACGTGTCTGCACTTTGGGTTTCTGTCGGTCGTCGCTGAGTCCGTTCCACAGGCAGCCTGCCAACACAACCGCAACGGCCTGACTGAGATTCAGTGACGGGACCGCAGGGTGAGTCGGCAGCGTGCAAATAGCAGAGCAAAGGGTCAGATCGTCTTGCGAGAGCCCCGTATCTTCCGGCCCGAAAACCAAATCAACCCGCTCATGCTGAGATATGAGCAAAGGTAAATCACTCCAACCCAGATCGGGTCTGCGCATATCTCCCGTACGACGCGAAAAGCCAACAGCGTATCCCGAACCCTGTAATGCGTCGCGCAGATTCGGAACAACTTTGAATCCTTCGAGCAATCCGACGGCATGCACTGTGGCGAGCGCGCGCGCTTCCGATGAGTGCACATCACAGCGCGGCGCCACAATTGTTACGTCGGGAACGGCAAAGTTCCCTGCCAAACGGGCTATGGAGCCAATATTCGTTGCGTGCATTGGGCTGACGATAACAAGACGCAGTTTCATGAGATCCATTCCTTGCCAAGATTCCTCAAAATCAACTGCTGCGCGGCCAGCGAGGCACTGCGGTGATTCTTCTTCCATTCGGCATGAGCCTGAGCACCTACGCTGTTGCTCACTCCCAAAGAAGCTATCCAAGGTACCGAGTGCAGAGCACACGCAAGCGCAACACCATAGACTTCCAAGTTTTCGAGTTCCGCGCATTTGGACAGTGAAGTGCAGAGTTCATCGTGCAAAGTGATCGCTGGAGTCGAGATCGCCTTCTTCGTTGAATCTTTGTTTTGAAGTGTCTTTGCGAAATCAGAATTTATGGACTCGGCACCCGCAACCTGCGGCAGGTATGCCCGACCGCTCAGAAGGTCACCGTCGCTCCAGAGGGCAGTATCCACAAGGTGAGCGCTGTTGAGTGGCGTCTGTGGATCATAGGCGCCCGCAGTGGCCACAAAACACACCAATCGCGGCAGCCCGGACGTGGCAGATGCAGAAGCCAGAAAGCCGCTGAGCGCAGCGGCAGCGCGCGGTGTTCCGACGCCTGTTGTGAAAAACGCAAATGGACCAGCGCTTTTGAGCGAATCAGATTTAGTGATAAGCTGAT
>JBEDKY010000150.1:0-2772 GCA_041171905.1 Pseudomonadota bacterium | reverse complement strand
CGGTACAGCCGCGGGCATAAGCTGGGAAAGGACAAAACCATGAGTTTGAAACTTTTGTCGCGTGAGCAACTCGCCCGTCGGGCTGCAGCGGAACTCCGCGCCGGAATGTATGTGAATCTGGGTATCGGCATTCCCACGCTGGTCGCCAACGAAATCAAGCTGGACATGAATATCACTCTGCAGTCTGAAAATGGCATCCTCGGCATGGGTGCATTTCCTGTGGCCGGTTTCGAACGCGCTGACCTCATCAACGCCGGTAAACAAACCGTCACGTTGACGCAGGGTGCATCTATTTTTTCATCTGCCGACTCATTCGCAATGATCCGCGGTGGCCACATTGACCTTACTATTTTGGGTGCGATGGAAGTGTCCGAACAGGGCGACATTGCCAACTGGATGATTCCAGGAAAGATGGTCAAAGGCATGGGCGGAGCCATGGATTTGGTGGCTGGCTCGCCTAACGTGGTTGTGGTCATGCAGCATTGCGCTCCTGATGGCAGCGCTAAAGTTCTCAAGCAGTGCAAGCTGCCGCTGACGGGCAAACGTTGCGTGAAAAAGGTGATCTCCGATCGCGCTGTAATGGTTGTGACGCCCGAGGGTCTGGTGGTCACGGAAATCATCTCGGGAATGAACTTTGACGATCTGCAGGCCTGCACGGAAGCTCGGCTGTTGAAGTCACCCGAAGGCATCAAAGTTCTCAATCCTTAATCCGCCGCGTGCGGGTCGGCGCGGCTCTCATTAAGAGGTACTCTGCTTTTGAGCGCTGCAGACGTTTTGCATGACAAGCGCGCTTTGTTTGAAGCGCAAATTCCTGCGACCCTGCGCAAGTCGGCGCGGGTCTTGGGCTGCGTGCAACGCGAATGGCGCGTCTCAGTTACGGGTTCAAAAAGTTTCACCAACCGCGCGATTGTTCTTGCCGCTCTGGCTGGACGCACGATCCGAATACATGCTCCGCTTTTGGCCGACGACACTTGGTGGGGTTTTCTTGCCCTGCAGCAGCTTGGATTCCGTTTAGATTTGAGCCGTCTGCCTGAGTCTTGTCTTGTGCGGCCTCCCGCGGAGTCCACTCAGAAGAGTGCGGCAAATCCCAATGGAGTGCAGATTCACGTCGGACAGGCGGGCACTCTTGCGCGATTTTTGCCTTCTGTCCTGCTCAATTGGCACAGAGTTTATCCCGCTTCATCCATCAGCCGTTTTCAACTTTCGGCGCATGAGCAGCTGGCGAGGCGTCCACTTGCGCCGATTCTGGATGCTCTCAAAGAACTGGGTGCTCGGATTGAGGAGCATGAGGCAAATGTTTTTCCTTTGTCTATGACTGTTTCCAGTTTGTCCGGATATTGCCGGATTGATGGATCGCAGTCAGGACAATTCCTCAGCGGTCTGCTCTTGGCAGCTGCCGGCTCGCGCAATGAAGTGCGGATCATTCGTCTCAATCATTTGGTACAGCCCGACTATGTGCGCATGACTCTGCAAATGCTGCGCGAGTTTGGTGCACGGATTGACGCGGATATTTCGCTCGAAAAGTTCACCGTCCATGCCGGTGAATGGACACCGCCTGCTGAGTATACTGTTGAGGCCGATGCCTCGACGGCCTGCTATTATGCGGCATTGGCATGTGTGCTGGGAGTTGATCTGCACGTGGACAATCTTGGCAGCACAACTCTTCAGCCGGATTTTGAATTTATCCGTTTACTCGAGAAATTTGGCTATTCTATTGATGCGCAGGATTCTCAATTTTCTGTTTATGGTTCACGCGGACGCAGTGTGAATGCGTCTTTGTTGCAACTCGACTTGTCGCGCTGCAGCGATCAAGCACTCACGGTGGGAGTCATGTCGCTGATCACGGGTGTGCCGGTCGAGGTTTCGGGAATCGCTCATATCCGCCATCACGAATCCGATCGCATTGCCGCGTTTTGTCAAAATTGCAAAGCGCTCGGCATTCCTGTTGAAGAACGCAAAGATGGTTTTGCCGTCCAAGCAAAACTCCGGCCGGAGCAGATTTCCGGCTCTTGGCCGACTCATCATGATCATCGCTTTGCCTTGAGCGGACTTGTGTTTGCAGCATGGGCACGCGGTGTGCGCGTCGAGGATCCGCAATGCATGCAAAAAACAGCACCGGCATTCATGGCTCACCTTCAACAACTTGGTGTTGAATTTGCACCTTGAAAGAAAATCTCCGCAAAGAGCTTAATTTCGCCTAGACGCCCAGCCAGCTCGCCGCTATTGCTTGTTTTTTTTCTGCCCCTCAAGCCTAAATCCGATTCTGACGACAACCCCCGTCTAACGGGTCGAACGGGATTGAGCGATTCATCGAATTCGATTGGGCAAATTCGACGCAGGAGGAAAAATGAGACAGATTCGGGGAATCAACATACTTCTTCCTTCTCTCTGTTTCGTTGGCTGTAAGAAAAAGATCGATGCTCAGGAAACATCTTTGACAGGAATACACGCCCGGGCTCCATGGTTTTTGGATTTGCCTTGGGTTCGCGATCGGGATTGGGCTCAGAATCTGGGTAAAGGACGAGCCTATGTGTGGGCTGAAACGCGCGTCAGACTCGACGCCAACCAGTTTGCGAGGGAGACCCTCCAATGCTGGTTCTACGCAAGCGTCGGCGTGAATGAAAAGTTGGACGATGGTCAGATTGCATCGTTGTACGAAAAAGCCCAGCCGATTTCCGCACACGAAATTTCCTACGCGGGTTTGCAGCGGATGTTGGCGTCGAAACCCTCGATTTCTGCTTTTGTTCATGGCACAGCCTCTGCGGCCGTGAA
>JBEDKY010000149.1:0-6374 GCA_041171905.1 Pseudomonadota bacterium | reverse complement strand
GAACCAAACACTCGCCGCGCTGAAAAAAGCGACTGCCTCGACGCATTCGACGATTCATCTCAAGCAGGTGATTCCGCCGACCGAAGACCCGCTGCTGTCGCAAAAGTCCTTGTTAACCTGGCGCACACCGATGGAACTCGGTGCGACACTCAGCAACAGCGAACTGAAAAATTTCGTCAACTCTGAACCAACCCTGTTGAAGAAGTATTCGGAACGCGGCGGTTCGATCAGACGCCTGACAATTTCGCCGTCTGCTGAACACTGCAAAAATGATTGTTCCATGCGCCCCGCAAGCGATTCTTGGGCTGATGATTTCAGCTCTGCCGTTGCGGTCAGTCGCCGCGACGAAATAAGCTCGCTCACTTCGCTGGTCCGCAAAGATTCGTTTTTCAATGATGCAGGCCTTCTCTTGGTTGACCTGCAGTTTCCCGCCGAGGAACTGCGTCTCAACTGGACGACCGCATTCACTTCTGACGTTGCTTTGCTGCATTGGGTATACGCGGGAATTCGCAGCCTCGCCGGACTTCCGACCGAAAGATTCAATCAGGCCGAAAAAACAGCCCAGACTGACGTTTTGCTTGCACAAGTCATCGAATCTTTTTTTGCGACATCGAGCCGCGCGAACGTGGCGATTTTTCTGCATAGGAAACAGGACAAAAATAAGTCCGCCGACACATTCGGAGCACACGCCGAGACATCCGAACTAGCGCAGGGCGAAGCACTGTTGAGCGTGCGAAGCCCAGCCGACGACGAAGACACGACACAAGAGCTCACTGCGATTGACAGAAAAATTTCGCTCCTGAATGTTATGAAGCTATTTGAAAAGTTGAGCTATCCGAAGGATCAGACCGAAGAGCTTGCAGCGCTCACGGATGAACTCGCCATTGAGGCAGCACCAGTCACTCAGCTGAACAAGAGCACGCTGACCACGCTGACCACACAGGGCTGGCTGAAAGACCCGTTGCCGAACCCTGAGAATCGCAGCGGCGGAGCAATCTTCTCTGCCAAACCCGCAGAGACGTACTCCGTTCAGGAAAAGGCACAGTCGGAGCGCAGGCGCTCACGGCTCAACAGCTTGCATTTGCTGCTGCCAAACAACAATGAAAAAGACGAAGCTCTCTCGGTCACACTGCAAACGAATCTCAAGCCACTTGCCTGTGAGTCGGAAAGTGAACATGCCCAGCTCGAGGCGCGCTCTGCAGAAACGACCGTGACGCCGGATAGATTGCAAACTTATAAAATTCTTGGGCGTCGCAACGCACAGAGCCAGTGGCACGTCCACTGTCTGCTGGACGGACGCATCACAACCGCCACACGACTGAGAATTGTGGCGCGTCTGAACAACGAAACAATTGCCCGCGACCGGATTGGACTGGGCGAGTTCTCACTTCCAGTGCGCGGCTTTCTGTGGCGCTCGCCGGAAACATTAGAGCTCACCGGTGCGCAGATTCTTGATGCCACTTCGGCCGTCAGCTTTGCCGACAAGGATGCGGCCAAACAGACATCGATCGTCATTTGGACAGATTCAGTGCCGACGAGCATCGAAAAGCCGCGCGCCGTCTTTGCGACCCCGGAGGTGCCCTACGCAGCGCCTGCGAAAGAAGAGCGATTGAGCGGAAAATAGGAGCACGGCAATGGCGACTCGCAGAGCGTTCACGCAACAGGGTGAACTGCTGAAACTCTCCGGCGATACATTCTCCATCAAGGAGGAATTGAAGAAACTCGGCGCGCGCTACGACGGCGGACAAAAATGTTGGTTTGTGTCGCATGCCGAACAAACTCTCAAGAAACTCGAATTTCTGGGATTCCTGCCTGCCCCTGCGACTCCTGAATTACCCAGGCAACCCGCCGCAGATGGACAACTCGCTCAACCGGCCGAAGTGACAGAAGGTACTGAGCAGACTTGGACGGTCGCGCAGTTCACCCTTTTTGTCGACAAGATATTTCGCCAGCATCTGAACTTTGATTTCTGGATTGTCGGCGAGGTGTCATCGCTAAAGTCATCGGGCGGCCATGTTTATTTTGATTTGACCGAACCGGCAGCCGAAGATCAGCGGGCCCTGAATTCCGGTCGGGCGGTGTCTGTCTCGTGCTGCCTGTGGGCGGGAAAAGTGCGGCTGCTTGCCGACAAGCTGAACGACTTTCCACTGGCGGACGGGGTCCGTGTCCGCCTGAAGGTCACTTGCGACTTCCGCCGCGAGGGTTCGCGGCTCAGCCTGATTGTCAACGACGTCGACCCACAGTTCACGCTTGGCGACCTCGCTCTCAAGCGACAGCAAATCGTGCGCGAACTGAAGCGGCGCGGATTGTACGACCGGCAACGGATGCACAGCAGATGGCCGGAACTGCCGCTGCGGATTGCCCTCATCACAGCAGCAGGTTCGCGTGCGCAAACCGACTTCATGAATGAACTTGCTTTGTCGCAGCTTGCCTTCAGCGTGACACTCTTTGATTGCTTCATGCAGGGAGATCATGTGCGCGGAAGCGTCACCGAAGCTCTTTCCATGATCGCCTCGGGCACGCAGGGGAACTTTGACTGCATTGTGATCACCCGCGGGGGTGGTTCGCGACTTGATCTGCGCTGGTTTGACGATCTCGATATCTGCAAGGCGATTGCCTATGCCGATTGTCCCGTGATGACCGCCATCGGGCACTTTGAAGATGTCAGCATCGCAGATGAGGTTGCCTCGATTGCAGAAAAGACTCCGACCGCAGCGGCTCGCTTTTTGGTCAACAAGGTCGCAAGCGGATTTGAACGTCTGCTGGGCGGACTCGAACGCGCAGCTCGCCTTGCGCAGCACAAGATTCAGCGCGAAAGGCAAATTCTCGACAGAATCGATATGCGCCTCGAACAGTCTGCAAAAACCAGACTTGCGCGTGAATCCGATAAGCTGCACACCGCTCTGCGGGCATTGAAACTGGTTCAGAACACGGCTGCCCGCCCGCTCCGCATGGGCTACACATTCCTACGCGCAGGCAAAAGTTCGACCACGGGTCAGAGTGACCGCCACATCACAGCAGATGACTTTCTCACATCTGCTCCTCCGCAGAGCGTTGAGGCTCAATTGTGGAGTGCAACGCATAACGCCCAAGTTTTAGTCGAAATGAGTGTCGTGTCTGTCCGGCAGCAGCCCTTGCCTGTCGACGGGTTGGAGTCCATGGTGGACACAAAGCAGACACCCCAATCTTTGCCGCAGGAACACCATGGAAGATAACAAAGCCGCGTCTTTTAAGGATTTACAAAGCCAGCTCCAGCGTATCCTCGGGACCCTCGAGCAGGACTCGACGTCGCTCGATGAAATAGCGGCACTGCTCAAGAGCGGTTTTGAGACCGTGGATGCGCTCAGGGCACGACTGGGCGAAACCGAGGCCCAGATTGAAAACATCATTTCGCTCCGGCACAACAGCAGCGCCGGTCTGATCGACAAAAACGAAGGAGAATCACTCTGATGGCTGATGTGCTCAATTCACCACGGACTAAAATTGTCTGCACGCTCGGACCATCGAGCAGCAACCGCGAAATGATTGCCGCCCTGATGGATGCGGGCATGAACGTCGCGCGGCTGAACTTCTCGCACGGAGAGCACAGCACGCACGCCCAAAACATTGCGACCATCCGCGAGCTTTCGCGTGAAAAGAACAAACCCGTGGCCATTCTGCAAGACTTGCAAGGGCCTAAAATCCGCGTCGGCAAGCTGCGCGGCGGTTCGGTCACACTGACCAAAGGCCAGCACATCACGCTGATGTTCGGACTCGAACAAACCGACGACAATATTCCAATCGATTACCGTGAACTTGCTGCGGATACGCACGTCGGTGCGCAAATCCTGCTCGACGACGGACTGCTCGGCATGAAGGTCGTCGGAATCCGCGACGCACTCGTGGATTGCGAAGTGGTTCACGGCGGTCTGCTCAAGTCGCGCAAGGGCGTGAACTTTCCCGACAGCAACCTGTCGATTCCCTCGACAACGGAAAAAGACACCCGCGACCTGCTGTTCGGAGTTGCGCAGGGTGTCGACTACGTTGCACTCTCGTTTGTCCGCACCGCGGGAGACGTGCAAAAACTCAAACAAATGCTGCGCGCACTTGGCTCCGATATTCCGGTTGTTTCCAAGATCGAAATGCTGAGCGCCGTCGAAAACATCGACGACATCTGCAAGGTGTCGGATGCCATCATGGTTGCCCGCGGCGACCTTGGGGTTGAATGCGGATTTGCAAATGTTTCGGCCTACCAAAAACGCATCGTGCGGTCGGCGCGCTCGCATGGCAAGCCGGTGATTGTTGCAACGCAGATGCTCGACTCCATGATCGAAAATCACGTTCCGACGAAGGCAGAAATTTCAGACGTCGCCAATGCTGTTTTTGATTTGGCTGATGCGACAATGCTTTCAGGTGAATCGGCTTCCGGCCGCCATCCGAGCCACGTGGTCAACACAATGCGTGACATTCTGAGCCGAGTGGAAGATTCTGGAATGCTCTTGCCCGCCGATGAAAATTCACGGCTGTTCAAATCCCACGCAACGCCCGAAGTGGTTGCGCGCACGGCTGCAGAACTCGCTGACTCGTGCAAGGCATCGGCCATTGTTTGTCTGACTCTGACAGGCAACATCGCCCGCACTGTCGCCAAGTATCGCCCGCGCACTCCGGTTGTCGCACTCAGCCCGCGCCCCGACGTTGTTCGCAAGCTGAGCCTTGTCCGCGGAGTTGTCGGGGTTCAGAACACAATGTTCTTCGACACCGACGGCGCCCTGCATGAAATCGCAAAATCAATTGTGCAGAAGGGGCTTGCCCGCGAAGGCGACCTGCTGGTCATCACCGGTGGAATTCCCTTGGCATCGATGCAGCCGACGAACCTCATCAAGCTGCACCGCATTTCAAAAGAGGACGTACTGTGACCAAGTGCACTCGAGCCCGCCGTTGAAGACCTTCTTCCTACGCGTGGCTCTGAGTCCGACACTGCCGGCCAGCTGATCGCTGCCGGCGAGAATCCATGCCTGCCAGCCGCGGCAATTTTTCTTCAAAGTATCACCGATCCCCTTGTAGACCGAGCGCAGTTCTTCTTCTTCCCCAAGGCGCACACCGTAGGGCGGGTTCATCACGACAATCCCCTCGGGTGAGGCAATTTTCAAGCGCGACACATCGCCCACTTCAAAGTTGAGAAGCTTGCTGACTCCCGCGGCTTCGGCATTTCTTTTCGCAGATGAAATAGCCAGAGCATCGTAATCGCGGCAGTGGATTGGTGGCTGCAGTCCCTTACCCGACTCTTCTCGGTTGAGCACTCCGACACGGTATTTTTCGAGCCGGTCGAACACTTCGACGAGCGAGAGCTCCATTGAGCGAATCTGCCGGCGCACGCCTTCGCTCTGTCGCAGCGACGTTTCGGGAAAAACATTCAGTGCCGTGTAGGCAAAGAATTTGCGCTCAATTTGCGGTCTGCGGTTGAGCAACTGAAGTGCAGCCTCAATGGCGAATGTGCCCGTGCCGCACATCGGGTCGAGCAGGTCGGGGGTGAGCAGAATTTGCGCGGGAATTCTGCGTGAATTCGCCTGAGAAGATGACTCATCCGATGATTCAGCGGACCTCTTTGCGGTGCTGTCCTGAACGCGCGAGAAAAAAACTTTTTTACCCGCACCTGAATGAATGGCTCTGCAGAACTGACTCCAGCCGGTCATGCGCAACAATCCTGCCGCCAGCAATTCACTGAGCGGCGCGTCGCCTCCTGCAACACGATAGCCGCGCTGGGAG
This sequence comes from Pseudomonadota bacterium, assembly GCA_041171905.1. Lineage (GTDB taxonomy): Bacteria > Bdellovibrionota_B > Oligoflexia > Silvanigrellales > Silvanigrellaceae > RFOM01. The sequence goes on along the minus strand of JBEDKY010000149.1, from coordinate 629 downwards.
AGCGGATTTCCGGTTGTGTCCAAAGAAACAGACAGTTTTCTGCGGTGAAGACGTGCGATGACACGCACCTGTGGTGCAATTTTATCGACGCTCGGGCGTTCGCCGGTGCGCTTGCGGAAGGAGTCAACCAAAGCGTCCTTCAACTTGAGAGTCAGCGCGGGCGCCTTGATAACCGAGTCGGTTGCCGTCGCAGTGACAATGAATGTTTTGTCGGGCGAGAAAAATGCAGTCCAGTTGAGTCTTTCAACCTGCCTGTAGAGATCTTCCACCGATTCAACTTCTGTTTCGAGAATCTCGCACAGCACGCGGCTTCCGCAACGCAATGAAAAATTCATCGCAATGGCGAAGTTCCACGGCGCCCTGACGTACACTCCCGCACTTGCAGCCTGCGGCGGCTGCGGCAATTCGATTTTCAGATCCTGCGCAAGTTCAACAATCTCGTTGACGAGTTCTTCTTCAAGACCATGAGAGGTCGTGACAAAGAACGTCGCCGTGCGCTCATCGAACGGCTGTCGGTTCCGTAGCTGGTCCTGATGCGGACGCTGCGGGCGTTGCATTGGCCGCAGGGGAGTTTGCCGACTCGGTCGATCCTCCGCTCGGCGCGGGCGCGGCCCCTCCTGCGTTGACTG
>JBEDKY010000148.1:0-6651 GCA_041171905.1 Pseudomonadota bacterium | reverse complement strand
GCTTACATGTTCGATGACGCCACTCCGGCGGATATTTTTGCATCCGCGACCGCACTTGTCTCTGGGTTGCAGAAACTTCTGGAGAATGCCCCAAGTGCAAACTGATCTGCCGCCAGTGTCTGGTCGGGGTGCCGTGCTTTTTCTCCTGAAGCGATATCTGCTGTCTTCCTGGTGGGGGCGCAGGCGAAAGACGCAGGCGACCCTCGGTGTTGCCCTTCCGATGGCCGGAATCGCCGTCGGCGTGTGCGCATTTACGGTGATTTTAAGCGTCATGGGCGGCTTTGTTCACGGCCTTAAAAAGCGCCTGCTGGTTGTCGAACCTCATTTGGAAATCGTTGTGCGCGAAGGGTTCGGGCGTATTCCGAGTGACCCGCAACTGCTCAGCCGAATTCGCGCTTTGTCGGATGACATTGTTGCCGTTTCACCGTTCGTGAAGACGGACGTCATCTTGCAGTCCGGCAGAAAGCCAATCACTGCTCTGCTGTGGGGAGTGGACGTCGGCACTGCCGATGACGCGATGGGTTTCTCCGGATATTTATCTTCCGCAGACAAGACTATGGCCGATCTCAGAGATGACCTTGAACCGGATGATGATGCGTATCATTCCGGCGGCCGTTTTCCAGCGATGATTGCAGGCGAAACTCTCCTTGAGGCAATCGATTCCGACGTCGGACAGCGACTGACGATGGTGTCCACTCAGCCCGATGAGGGGATCGGCGGATTTGCCCCCACACAACAGCCTGTCGTTGTCCTTACGTCGTTCAAAACTGGTTCGGTGACGCACGATTCGAAAGTCGTGTTTACCCGCATGCAAGTGGTGCAAAAGTTCATAGATGCCGAAAATGAATGGTCAGGCATTCAGGTTGCACTGAAAGAGCCGCTCGATGCCGAGCGGATTGCAAAGAAAATTGATGCGGCACTCGGTGCGGAAAAGCTCCGTGCTAAACCGTGGACGGAGTCCAACAAGGCGCTTCTCAAAGCCCTGCGCTTGGAGCGCTGGGGAATGTCGTTTGTGCTTTATATGGTTATCCTTGTCGGCTGTTTCAGCATCACCATCACTCTTGTTCTGGCCGTGCGGCGTAAATCGCGTGAGATGGCGATTCTTCGCTCCATTGGGCTGCGTCGCACGGATCTCGGACTTTTGTACCTTTGCAAGGGCGGCAGCATCGGCATTTTGGGAGTCGCACTGGGTTTGTCTGTTGGGCTGATTCTCCTTCAATACGTTTCGAAAATACCGTTGCCTGTTTTGGAAGATGCCTATTCCGGACGCGGGCTACCTGTGTTGATCTCGTGGCCTGACTTGTTGATGGTCAGCGTCGGAAGCGTAATTCTATCGATCATCGCTTCCGTCTGGCCTGCTGTTGAAGTGATGCGGATTGATCCGGTGGAGACACTTTCGGATCGCGCGGTTTGAGATTGTCAGAGTGAAGGATAAAAAGATGACCGATTTGGCCGTTGAGGTGCGCGACCTGCAGAAAATATACCGCATGGGTGAACTTCAGCTTGAGGCACTTGGAGGAGTTTCCTTTTCGGTGTCTGCAGGTGAGTGTGTCGCCATTGTGGGCGAGAGTGGGTCAGGCAAGAGCACCCTGCTGCATATCGTAGGTGCGCTGGACTCCCCGAGTTCAGGAAGAGTCAGGGTTGGCGGCATGAACCCATTTCAGGGAAGCGACCGCGAGATCAGCTATTTCCGTAACCGTCACATCGGATTTGTGTTTCAGCACAACAACCTTCTGCCTGAATTCAGTGCGCTCGAAAACGTCGTTATGCCGGGGCTCATTGCCGGAGGAGACGCGGCGGCAACATACAAGAGAGCGGAATCTCTTCTCGATCGGGTTGGCCTTGGTAAGCGCAGCGGGCATTTCCCTGGCCAATTGAGCGGTGGGGAGCAACAACGCGTTGCAATTGCCCGTGCGCTGATCAATCAGCCGGTCCTTGTTCTGGCGGACGAACCCTCTGGAAACCTCGATAGCCGTAACGCGGCAAACATTCATTTGCTTTTTGCTGAATTAAACCGCGATTTGAAAACAACCTTGTTGGTCGTGACGCACAATCAGGAATTTGCCCATTCTTTGCCACGTCGCATCGAAATGCGCGACGGACGCATTATCGGCGACTCAATGCGCTGAAGAGCGGCGCTCATTTCGTAGTTCGCGGGCTTTGAGTCATGTTGCGGCAACCCTGCGAGAATTTGCAAATTTGCCGCCGATGATAAATAGTCGGCGCGCTTGCCAATACAGAAGGGTGTTCGTTCTATGACCTTAAGGTTCAGGCGCTTATGGCCCGCCATGATTTTGAATTTCACCGTCCTCATCGGTGTGTTTGCGGCGGACCGGCATTCGGCTGCGCTGGGTTCTGATGCCCAGCAAAAGATCATCGACATTCAAGTCAAGGGCAGCAACGCGGTGCAGCCTGACGCAATTCTTGGCCTTATGGATTCCAAGATTGGTGGTGTGCTCAATCAAGGTGAAATCAGCGAAGATGTTCGCAGCATTTTCAACAGCGGTTATTTCGAGAACGTGCGTATCGACGCACAAACACGGCCCAACGGCGTTGTCCTCACGGTTGTCGTCGATGAAAAGCCCAGTGTGCGTGAAATTAAATTCGTCGGCTTCGATGCCATCTCGTCAACAAGCCTCTCGGATAAACTGCAGGTCAAAAAATTCACTATTCTTGATGAACGCAAGATGACCGCCGATCTGCGCATGATAGAACAAAGCTACGTTGAAAAAGGTTATTACCTCGCTCGGGCCTCGTACACCGTCGAGCCGCAGGAAACGGGCGAAGTGGTTTTGGTTTACCAGGTTGTAGAAAATAATCCCGTTTGGGTTGCGCACGTAAATTTGCTGGGCAATGCGCATTTCTCCGACACGGAATTGAAGAACAATATGGCGACGCGCGAAAAACGCTGGTCTTCGTGGCTGACAAGCGCGGGCGCCTTCAAGGATGAGTTCATCAACCGCGATAAAGAATTCCTCTCCTACATTTATCGCGACAGCGGATTCGCTGAGGTGAATATTTCCACACCACAGTCGCGGCTTGATATTGGTCGTCAGACTGTCGATGTGAGCTTCAACGTAGAAGAGGGTGAGCGCTTTCAGGTCGGGAATGTCAAGGTCAGCGGCGAGCTGCTGCAGAAAACGAGTGGCGAGAATCTTTATTCAGAGCAAGATCTCGTTGAGAAATTCCAGATGAAGTCTGGCAAGTGGTTCCGTATTTCTCAGTTCCAAAATGACTTGCGCATGCTGACCGATCTCTATGGCGACCACGGCTATGCATTCGCAGATATTCTTCCCAAAACCGAGGCCAACCGCGAGACAAAACAAATCAATATCGAATTTGTCATCACGAAGGGCGAGAAGGTTTACTTCCGTAATATAATTGTCGAGGGAAATGCCAAGACCCGCGACAACGTCATCCGCAGAAACATGAAAGTTGCTGAAGGCGAACTGTTTCACGCGACAAGGCTCGAAAAAAGCAAAGCCTCGATCGAGCGTCTCGGTTATTTTCAGGAGGTGCAAATCCTGCGTGAGCCCGACGTGCGCAACAACCGCATGGATCTGAGAATCAAAGTTAAAGAGAAGTCGACTGGAACTCTCTCAGCATCGCTCGGCGCTTCGCCGTCGGACCAAAATCGAAAAATCAATTTCTTCGCACAAGGCTCTTATTCCGAGGCAAACTTGCTCGGAAAAGGCTGGAACGCTGGCGTGGCTCTCAATTTCCAGCCGACCGGCAGCTACAGCCTGAATCTCAATCTGACCGAACCGAGCCTCAATGACGGCCCATGGAGTCTGACCGGTTTTGCCGCCTACGATTACGAGCTGTCGCAACCAATTCCCTTCGAGCCAGAGCGTTTTTCAAAGGTGCTCCGCGTCGGCACGAGTGTCGGACGTGAAATTATCGAGGACCTGCGCATCAGCGGTGGCTACTCGGTGGAGCGTGTCATCCGTAACGATGTGACTCCCATCGGCCGTCTGTTCACCAAACAGGGTGTCACCGAAAAACTCACACAGTCGCTGACCTTCGACAAAACTGACAGCTTTCTGATGCCGACCTCCGGTTTCTCCTTGTCTGCAAACAATGCTGTAGCGCTAAAAATTCTTGGTGGAGATCATGAGTTCGGGCTTGCAGAATTGTCTTTGAACTATTTCCAACCGCTGATGATTGGCGAGGATTTCAAAACAAACTTCCGCTTTGCATTTGAACCGGCCATGGTCTACCCGATCAATGGCAAGACGGTCCCCTACTGGGAACGGCTCAGTTTGGGCAACCTCTACAATATGAAGGCTTACAAAGAGGATGAGAATGTCATCGGTCCGCGGATAGACATCCTCAACGGCCCGTTTGCGAACGGTGTCAACCGCATCATGGCGGGCGGAAACCGGCGCATTTACGGGGCTGCCGAGTACTTCGTTCCGCTGATTCCCGAAGCCAATCTGCGGCTGGTCAGCTTTCTTGAATCGGGAACCGTGCTCGACGACAAGGATGAGCTTAAATGGGATAACTTCAAACATGACGTGGGCTTCGGCCTGCGTTGGCAAACCCCAATCGCACCATTCCGCTTCGAGTGGGCATGGCCTTTGCAGCGCGGTGGCAAGCTGGGTACCATGGAGTTCATCTTTTCCGTTGGAAATGATAATGTTTCGGCGCTGTCACGCTGATTCAAGCGCAACAGCCCTATCGTTACTGGAGGATTCCGTCGTGAACCGTATCTTAGCAAAGCAAGTATTTTCGATGAGTCAGGCTCTTGTCCTTGCAGTATCTGCTGTTGCAATTTCGGCTTCAGGTGTCGCGCTCGCCGCTCCTGCGGCAAAATCCGGAGTGAGTGCCAACCGTGTTGCTTTGATCGATTTTCAGGTGGCCATTCTGCAAACTGAAGACGGCAAGGCTGCAAAGGCCAAGATTGAGAAGGAAGTAGATTCCCGCAAGAAGGAACTGCTCAATCAGCAGCAAGAACTCAAAAAACTCGAAGATGATTTCGAAGCCAAGCGCGCAGTTTTGTCGGAAGACGAAAAAGGCTCAAAGGCACGCGACCTGCAGGCAAAGTTTATGGCCTTCCAGCGTGCGCAGGTGACACTCGATCAGGAAGTGCGGCAAAAAGAAATGCAAGAGACGCAGAAGATATTCCAGAAGCTGTCGGTGCTTGTAGAAGAATATGCGAAGAAGAACAATTTTGATTTGGTGTTCGAAAAAGGCGCCGGCGCTGTGCTTTATATCGCCCAGAATTCAGACATCACGGCCGACATCGTGACGCTCTACAATCAACGTCACAAGGTTAAAAAGTAATGACGCTGACGCTCGCGGAAATCTGCGAGAAATTCTCATGCACAGTTTTTACTTCGCAGGGGCCGGCTCATGCCGGTCCTTTTACAGGTTTGTCGGTTCTCTCTGCAGCTGAACCAGAACAGCTCGCCTTTCTCAGCAATGAAAAATATCTCGAAAGCGCGCGCTCCAGTCGAGCAGGCGCGATACTCTGCAGTGAGGCGCATGCCGAGGCATTGCGCGATCACCCGCATTCTGTCTTGCTGGTATGCCGCGACCCTTATGCTACTTTTGCCCGTGTTTCGCAGTTTTTTTTCAAGCCTGCGCACGGCTTTCACGGGGTCTCGGGGCAAGCTTATATTGACGCCAGCGCGCAACTTGATCCCTCAGTCACTGTGTTTCCGTTCGTTTACGTCGGTCCGGGAGCCGTTGTCGGAAAGGGTACAGTTCTTTACCCTGGATCTTTCATTGGTGGTGGATCGAGTATCGGTGCCGACTGCATTCTCTATCCGAACAGTGTTGTGCGTGAAGGATGCCATCTTGGCGACCGGTGTATTCTCAATCCGGGGGCGGTTGTCGGTGGAGATGGTTTTGGCTTTGCCCCTTCCGGTATGGAGAACATCAAGATTCCTCAGGTCGGCGGTGTAGAGATTGCTGCCGATGTCGAGTTGGGCAGCAACGCTTCCGTTGATCGCGGTGCCTTGTTGAACACGCAGATTGGTGCGCAAACGAAAATCGATTCGCTTGTGCAGGTCGGACACAATGCTAAAATCGGACGTGCTTGTTTTGTTGCAGCCCAGTGCGGAATCGCGGGTTCTTCAGAAATAGGCGACCGGGTGACTTTGGCTGGTCAGGTGGGCGTTGCTGGTCACCTAAAGATTGTCGACAAAGTCACAGTGCTCGCTCAGGCCGGTGTAACCCGCAGTCTTAACGAATCCGGAGTCTACGTTGGCTTTCCAGCCCGACCCAATCGCGATTTTTTGAAGCGCGAAGCGGTTTTTTCACAAGTTGTCAAAGAACGAGAAGAAAAACGTAAAAAGCGGTTGGCTTCAACCGAGGAATAATTTTTCAGTTTTAAAAAATGAGGGAGCGAGCGGAAGATGGAAACACAAAAGCCTTTGATGGATTATTTGAAAGTCTGTGAGCTTTTGCCGCACCGCCCTCCGCTTCTTCTTGTCGACAAGGTTCAATCCATCGATTTCGACACGCTTGAAATCCACGCAGTGAAATGTGTGACAGGCGGAGAGTCTTATCTTGCCGGTCACTTTCCTGGCCAGCCGATCGTTCCCGGCGTTTACCTGGTTGAGGGACTTGCCCAAACAGCTGCCGCAATGTGTTTTGCCAATTTTGAGCGGCAGGGAACAAAGGTTGAAAAGAAGTGCATGTTGA
>JBEDKY010000147.1:0-7962 GCA_041171905.1 Pseudomonadota bacterium | reverse complement strand
CAACTTGGAGGCAAGTACAACGTCCCGCCGCAGCAGTCTTGAGCTACGAACTCAGGCTACGAGCCCAGTGGCTGGTTTTGAGGTGTCGATCGCTGGCTGGTTTTGGGTGTCGATCAGAGCTCAAGCCAACGAGGACTTTGAGTTCAGATTTTCGATCTGTGAAGTGTCCAAAATTGGAACACGAAAAGTGGGGGGTAAGAGGGGGTGTGGTGTGTCATAATGGGACGCAAAATGAGAATGCCGCTGTTATTACAAATGGAAATTTTCTGAGAAACGAATTCATGGACGAAAGACGCTCACTGAGGTGATCGTTAATCCGCTAACCAGTATCGCCATCCTGTTCATTTCGTGTCTATGCTTTGTGAGATTTAGTGAAAGATGACCAATCCTGCCGAAGCAACCCATAGACGAGTGTGTCGTGCCAAAGCCCCTCAGACGTAGGCCAGGTCTCGCGGAGTCGGCCTTCACGCTGAAAGCCACACACCTCAAACACCCGCTGCATGGCTACATTGTCGTCCCGTGTTGTGCCCTCAATGCGGTGCAGCTCGGGCCAGCACGAGAACGCTAGATCGCACAGCAACCCCAACGCTGTTCGCCCCACACCTCGACCGCGTGCAACCTCCGAAAGGCGCAAATCGAACATCGGACTCCCGTCTCCGATGTCATCGAGTTCCTGAAGTCGAATGAGACCAACCCGAACGCCGTCCTCCTCCACCCAATAGCTAGCTGTCTCCGGCAGCGCTAACGACATGGCGTAAACATCCTCTTCGCTGGGACGTGTCATTGCGTGGTAAGGCCAGAGCTGCGAAGAAATAAAAGTCACGACCTGATGGAGTTCCGAGGGTAGTTGTAGCGGGGTCAGTGTGATCATCGCTTGTTGGCGTTCCTCATGGATGACTTATTATTATTGCAAATTGCCGATCTCAATTCTTCATCCTCTGACTCTAACCAGAGTGTATGAATTCAGACATTGCAGCACTCAGAAAGATTCCTATCGTTACTGAAAGCACATTTGCAAAAAATAATTTCGTTGAATCAATTTTTAACTACAATGGTCTATTGAGGTCCATCCATCCAACGGCGAAATCGACAAGCTCTCGCATTTGGAAAACCTTGGCGTTGGCGTGAGCTTTCGCAACTTTTCCCGCATTCACGTTTTGGGTCTACCTTGTGTCTAAGACGAATTAGGCCCACTGCGTATTTAATTCCTCCCCAAAAATCATCCTTGTCTGCCTTCACAACCCCACTTTTGCTTCGCTCGGCGCCTATACTTTTGCTTCGCTCGGCGCCTATACTTTTGCTTAGTTTTAACTTTTGCAAGTGCAACTCGTCCAAATTCCCACCCATCTCGAGGTGCATGGGGCAAAACGGCAAACACCCGCCGTCCTCGGTTGGTTTGGATAACTGAACCAAGCGGTGGGGGCGTTTTTATCGGATGCGGAAAGGGCTCCCTTGTAGTCCGGCCACCCGGAGTCGACTCTTGCTCCCGTCCAATCGTTGCTAATGCTGCAATCAAGCAACTGCCGGGACGAGCTGTTGCAATGGGAGGCGCCTCTAGGGGGAGACCCAATGCGCGGAACGTTGTTGTGATGGTGGGGTGGTCAAACAGCACGCCTACAAGCTTCATGCGTCCGTTGCACCTGCCGCACTTGAGCACATTGATTTTGAAAGTGCGTTCGAGAATCTGGGCCCAGGAAATGCGTTTTCGTTTTGGCGATTTTTGTTTATCTCTGGTGCGGCGAGCGGCTTGCGAGAAATCCGTAGTAGCGAGTGGTGCTTAATTTTGGGGGCTGGAATCAGAGCGACAAGTCGTTCCAAAAATTCACTGGGTGTAAAGAGAAGTGTTTTCGTGCCGTCCGCCCATCGAGACTTCAGTTTGATGGGAATAGATTGTGGCTCTTCGATGATGACCCGTTCATTCGAAATGGTAGCGATGAAATTTTTTGATTGGGCTGATCAGAACGCTCCCTTCTTCGCAACAGTCCGATCAATGCTCTGAATCATTTGAGAAACTGCAGTCTCATAGCCTTTTGTCTCAAACAATCCTTTGAACTCAGTATACGACAAAACACGAGATGCAGAACTGGGTGAGGCTCCCCACGATGCACCAGCAAATCCTAAATATGTGTCCTGCAGCGCAAACTGTTGAGTGTTTTTTGGTAGTCTTAAAAAGACCTCAGGGCTAAGAATTTCATTGAGCCTGCTCAGTTGGTAAATTTTTCCAGACCAACTGCGGAATTTTTTCGATCCTGGTCGGGAAAATAATTGTTCATAGGTCATGTTAAATATTGCCGGAAAAATCCAATTACCGACAACTTTTCTCGCGATGTAAGCATTTGAGTAAAAGTGATAGATGGAGCCCTGACGATCGCCTGTGTCATACTTTAATTGCGGTAGCAACTTGGAACCCGCAGGCATGAGCCCTCGACATAAGGGAATCTGAACCGAATTGTTAAACTGAGTCCAAACGCTTGAATGTTGTAGTTTTCCTTTTTCAGCGAGTTCAATAACCTCTCTTCCGCAAATGTCCTGCATTGCGACGCCCAATATTTCAAGCGCGCAGTCGGTGTTCGCATGACAAAGAGACAGTGTTTCTTGAAATAAGTCTAAGGGCTCTCGGTTCCGTATCTTTTTGTCAAAGATTGCACTCAATGTCTGCAGCCTGATGCGGAAATCATTTTGCGACGATAATTTCTCTAACGTTTGAAAAAATGCGACGTCGAATTTCCCGTCCGGATCCAGATAATCGAGTTTGTCAAAACTGCTGTTCAAGCCTTTGCTGCACTGTTGACCATACCATTCACTGAGATAATATTTACATCGATTGGAGACAGCTTGAGTGAGAACAAACTGGTAGGCTTGTCTCAGGCTGCTCACCTCAGACTCTGGCGATGTTTTAACAGCAGGTTTGCAGGAACTGAAAAAGCCGCAAATCAGCGCTCCATAAATTGCGCTCACTGACTTCACTTGAAACACTTGTTCAACTCCATATCAATCATCGAACACAGCTTCAGAACGATGGAACGAATGCGCTCGGAATCTCAAAGACGATTGTCAAGATGGCGCCTGCAACCTCAATGAGCGCGGAGGGATCAATTTTTACAGACGCAAATGGGTTGCCATCATTCGTGAACCCACCCAGAGAAGTCGGAATGCCAAAACTGGTGCCATCAAATTGACCATCCGCCAAGTCTCTCGCAAGATTCGCGGGGTCCATTGGATTAAGTAAATCGCCACCGAATACATTTTTGGGACCGCCGCCGCCGCCTCCGCCGCCTCCGCCGCCTCCGTTGCCGGAGCCATCATCTTCCCAAAGCGAAAACTGTGAAGCGCCTGCCAGTTGCAAACTGGATCTTGAGCCGGCCTTTGACTTTTCGTGACTGGCCACCACTCTTGAAGCAATTGGGGAAATTGCGGCGAGCCGATACATAATCACTGCAATGTTACCGAATTTATCAAGCTTATACTTCGGGTTCTTGATTGAATCGTTTATTTTCTGAATTGCTTTGGAAATACTGACATCGGCAGTTTCATTGATCGTTGAAGATTTTAGATTTCCTCCCATTTGATTAATGTAGCGTGAAAGCAAATCAATACATTTTAGTTTAACACGTTGAGCGCAGGCCATGTGCAAATTCGGAGCACTTTGCTCGATTTTTTCCGAAGCTTTTGATATCCCGGCGCTTAGTGACATTACAATTTTTTCGGCATCCTTTTTATCTGACTTTGCTCGTTCAATGACCGCTGTTGTATTTCGGATAAAATCCTGCATGCGCTGAAATTCGGCCGTTTTGTTATAGGTGGCTTGCGTGAGTGACTGTTCACTCGATTGACTCCTAGGCTTGCAGCCTACCAGACATACTATCGCCGCGATTATCACACCGCAGAATGATGAAATGGGATACATGATTCCGATCCTCCAAAACACTACCCACAAAAAAATCTTTTCGGTTCGTAAAGGTTGGTCTTTAGTACTTATTTTTTTCAGAGTAAGTTTGTGCAGTTAACCCTGGAGTTGCCCCGTCAAGACCGACCATCCCACGTTTAGTTACAGTTGGCCCGTCTGAACTCAGACGGGCTCATCATTTTCAGCGATTTATGCAGATGATTCTCATTAAAGTCGGTGGCCCACTCGTTGAGTTTGCCTAATACTTCCTCCGCATCCCACAGTTCATTCACGTAAACATAATCTTGTTTGAAACGTTTCACGAAGGCCTCGGTGGAGTGATTCCCTTTTTAGGTAAACTATGTTAGCCTTATGAAAAGGGGTTCTCTCTATGGGTAGAAAGTCACAATGTAGATTCAGTTGGTCAATGCAACACAGTCTCTTATGCTGTAATGTTGTCGATTTTAAGGGAGTCTGCCGATGTCTGCCACCTATCAATTAGGAATCACGCCTGAGTGGAAGTTTGAGATCTGGAAACATTGGAAAACTGGAGCTGGACTGAGTGATATCGGAAGAGCAATCAACAAAGCCCCGGCATCTGTCTTCGAAATCATCAGAGCGAGTGGTGGATTCCAGCCAAGGATTCAAACGCGCTCGGAAAGATTTATGAGTTTAGAAGAGCGAGAAGAAATTGCGATCTCGCTCGGACAGGGGCTGTCATATAGAGAAATTGCGCGGAGACTGGAACGATCTGCTTCGTCCATTATGAGAGAAGTCAAACGGAATGGTGGACGCATTCGCTATAGGGCAATGAAGGCCGAGAAGTCTACATGGACGAGGGCAAAACGGCCGAAGCTTTTGAAACTTGAGCGCTACCCCCAATTGAAGCGGACTGTGCAGAGGAAGTTGGAGCAAAAGTGGTCTCCAGAGCAGATTGCAGGCTGGTTGCGTCAAACCTACACCGACGACGAGGATATGCGCGTGTCACACGAATCGATTTACAAGAGCCTCTTCCTGCAAGCGCGAGGTGGACTAAAAAGAGAGCTCACTCGACATTTGCGCTCAGGTAGGGTTCTTCGACAATCCCGTAAGAACAACTACCGCGGTTCTCCTCGCGGTGGAGGTCTGAATCTACCGTCGATAAGTGAGCGACCTGCAGAAGCCGAGGATAGGGCTATTCCCGGACATTGGGAAGGAGGTAAGCGCCACGCCGGCTGCAGGTTGACCTGAAGGTCGAACCACCCAGTCATCACTTAGCGGATTTAAAGTTTAGCCTTGGGCTGGAGCCTTCCATTTCCATGGCAAGAGGTGTGTCAGGTCTGGGTGAGGAGAGTGTTTTCTCAGGTTGGGGATTTGAGTGAACACGTCCTTGAGGTACTCGAAGACGTCGAGGTTGTTGGCTTTGGCTGTCACGACCAGAGTGTAGAGGCGTGCGCTGGCTTCAGCACCTGTTGTACTGTCTGCGAAGAGCCAGTTTTTCCGGCCCAGGACGAAGGGCCGTATAAAGTTTTCGCAACGATTATTGGAAATCGCCAGTTCACCATTGCCGATGTAGTGCAGCAGGTGTGGCCACTCTTCTGCCATGTAATTAAGTGCGGTTCCCAACTGACTCTTGGGTGGCACCTTATCCAGATTTTTATCAAGCCTTTTTCTTATTCGATCGATGACGAGCGGGGCCTTATTCTCTCGTCCGATTTTTCTTTCTTCCGGGGTGAGTTCTTTCAACTCACGCTCGATCATAAACAGTTCTTTGATGTCATCAAGCATTTGATTGGCGACGGTTTGACCCGCCTTTGCTCCGGTGACTTTTGCTTTTTCGAAGTAGCGTCGCACGTGAGCCCAACATCCAACGCGAGTGAGTCCATTGTCGCGACACACGGCATCATAACCTGTGTAAGCATCAACATGCAGATAGCCTTTGAAGCCTTCCAGCAGTGAGCTCGCAGCGCGAGAACTGCGTGACGGATGATACTCGAAGTAGGCTGCGTTGTTTTTACCTTCAGTGGATGCCAAGACCCACATGTAATTTTCAGAGACGGGCGATTTTCCGGTTCCCTTGTGAACTTCGATAAAGGTTTCGTCGGCGTGAACGGCATTCTGTGAAACAATGTATTTCTTAATCTCTTGAGTAAGAACAGAAGCGCATTCGCCTGCTGCAATCATCCAACGTGCAAGCGTTGTGCGTGGAAGTTCAACGCCCATTTGATTGAACGCTGATTCCATGCGGTACAAGGGCATTGCATAGAGATATTTTTGCTGAGTAAGGTGAGCAATGAGTCCTGGCTCGAATTGAGCAGTGGGTAGAATTGAAGCATCCGGCTCGGCCCGAAGAACGAAGCTTTGGCAGCAAGGGCAGGAATACTTCTGTCGCTTGGAAACCGTTACGAACAGCTTCGCAGGAATGATGTCGAGCTTTTCAGTGACCTCTTCGCCGATCCGAACGAGGATTGTGCCATCGTGCGGGCAGATTTTTTTATCTTCTGGGAGGTCGATGATTTTTTCGACCCGAGGAAGGTCAGCAGGGAGGGGCTTGCGGCCACCTGTTTTTCTGGTGTGTGGCTTAACTTCTGTCTCTTCCTTGTTTTCTTCAGCGGCTGCCTCTACTTCTGGTTGAAGAGCTTCGATTTCAACTTCATTGAAGAGACTTCCCGCAGGAACAATCAATTCTCCTGGAAGAACGCGCTCTGACGAACGTCCAAACGCCAAGCGTCTGAGAGCATTGTTGAGCTCGGTCAAACGCACCACCTCGTTATGATAGGAAACGAAGAGTGTGTGGAATTTTTCAGGAAGATCTTTTGGAATAATTGGTCCCGTCATGACGCTTTTTTAGCATCATCGATCCGAGTGTCAACTAAACGATCCGAGAATAATTCAACTCAGGATGAGGCTTAATTTTCCAGATGTCGATGCCATCAATCAACCATTCCAATTGACTTGATGAGAGTTCGATTGTTTGACCTGCAATTGCTTTTGGCCATGGGAATCGATTCTTCTCCAGTACTTTAATCCAGAGAGCAAACCCTGTTTTGTTCCAATACAAGCAGCGCAACGAGGTTTTTGATCGGTTCACGAAAACATATAACGATCCATCGAGTGGGTTGTGCTCCATGTCCATGACGACGAGTTGCGACAGGGAGAAGATCCCTTTTCGGAAATCAAAGGCCTCTTTGCAAACATAAATCTTTAGAAAATCCCGACACGCCTTCATGCCAACTCCCGCACCAGCCCGGCAAGCCAAGAACCCGAGACTGAGGCAGGGATTTCCAACCTCATGCCATTGACGAGGATCAAAACAATTGAATTTTCGGAACTCGACGAGGAGATTGGCTGCGGAAACGAGCGCGCTTCAACAAACAATGAGCTGGGCTTTGCCTCAGCTGCAGCGGTTGCTGACTTTTGAACCCAGTAGCGCAGGGTATGAATGTTAATTTTCTTCCGCTCGCTGAAAGAACTCAACGAAAGTCCGCTCGACTTAAACTCTTCAACCACGCGCAGCCACGTCGCACGCTTTGTTTGGTGACTCCTGACCCTTCTCATGATGTGCCTCCGACTGAATGGGAGGCTCAGAATTCACTGATTCAATGAATCGCGAAAGATGCTGTCGACGTGGCGCTTACGGAAGGAGACTTAATCAGCGGGTCACAGAACACTCACATTGCAACCTTGGTTGAACGCAAATCGCGATACGCAATGATGGTCAAAATTAAGGGAAAAGATACTGAGTCAGTTGTGTCCGCGCTCATAAAAATTGTGAAGCGGCTTCCTTCGGAGCTTCGAAAAACTTTGACCTGGGACAGAGGGATGGAACTCAAAAAGCACATCGACTTCACACTTGCTACGGATATGAAAGTCTATTTCTGCGATCCACAAAGTCCGTGGCAGCGAGGTTCAAACGAGAATACGAACAGGCTTATTAGGCAGTACCTTCCAAGAAAGACTGACTTGTCGGTTCACACACAAGCGGAACTCAATAAGATCTGCCAGGAGTTAAATAGTCGTCCCAGAAAAACACTTGGCTATAAAACTCCTGCAGAGGTTTTATCTGAGGTGTTGCATTGACTCATTGAGGACACAGC
>JBEDKY010000146.1:0-2707 GCA_041171905.1 Pseudomonadota bacterium | reverse complement strand
CACCCTCTCAGCATATTGCGGCACACCCGCACAAACGCGCTGTGTACCGATGGATTTCGCCAGCGTCGGGCAGCGAAAAATCCACAGGAGAGACTGGTCCAAATTCAATTTTGGAGGTTCGCGAATTAACGACGGGCCGAGTCGCCGCAACGACCCAAGTTCCACTGGGCTCGCACACCTCAGCAGTCATCGATCCCAAAGGCGACCTGCTTGCTTGGAGCTCAGCAGGCGGCGGTGCGTTGTCGGTTCTTCATTTCGACGCCCCACATCTCGAAGTGTCGATGCGCAGTCTGTTTAATAAAATTCGCTATGAAAGCTACGAAGAGGCGTCTTATTCGTGGCAGAGCACTTCGGGCAACGACGAATTTCAGTCGAAGTTTTCGCTCATACCGCTCATCTGGGGCACCATCAAAGCAACCCTTTATTCGCTTCTGTTCGCAGTGCCGCTCGCCATTTTTGCGGCCGTCTACAGCAGTGAAATCCTCGATCGTCAGACAAGGAACGTGGTCAAGCCAACACTCGAGATGATGGCCAGCGTGCCTTCGGTGGTGCTCGGATTTTTGGCTGCCATCGTGATCGCTCCCTGGATCGAAAATCACATTGTCAGTGTTTTGTTGATTGGCGTAACGATGCCTTTCATGCTTTATGCAGCGGGAGTCTTTATGCAGATTCCCTCGGCGCGTCACTTAAGCACCCGCGGGCTTTATGCATCGCGCAGGCTGCTGATGTGGGTCATCGTCGGATTTGCGGCACTGATCTGGCTTCTCACGCGCGCCGGCCTGTGGATCGAAAGAACCGCGTTCGGCGGCGACCTCAAGGCATTTCTCTCAGGAGGCGCCGGAACTGAAGGCGTATTGTGGGGCCTTCTCATTCTTCCACTGGTTTTTATTGGTTTGTGGAGTCTTCCGATCCGGCGGGCGCGGAACTGGTACCGCATCAGTGTCTTTCTGCTCGGACCGGCGATTTCGGTTTGGCTCGGGTCGATTCTCTCAGGTCACGCCTCACTGCGCGACGATCTTCTTGGTCAATATGCGCAGCGCAACACACTGGTGATTTCCATCGCCATGGGCTTTGCCATCATTCCGATCATCTATTCCCTTGCAGAGGACGCACTCACGTCGGTTCCCAACAGCCTGCGCGCGGGTTCGCTGGCATGCGGTGCCTCAGTCTGGCAAACCACCGCGAGAGTTGTGCTGCCAACTGCGGCGAGCGGACTCTTTTCTGCCGTGATGGTCGGACTGGGACGCGGGATTGGCGAAACTATGATCGCTGTGATGGCAACTGGAAACACTGCGGTCATGACGATGAATCCATTTGACGGTCTGCGCAGCATGGCTGCCAACATTGCGGTTGAGCTGCCGGAGGCTGCACAGGGAAGCACCCACTACAGAATTCTTTTCTTGTCTGCGCTGGTGCTTTTTTCATTCACTTTTACACTGAATTCCTTCGCGGAATTCCTGCGGGCGCGGTATCGCGCACGCAACAAAGCTCTGTGAGGCACTGATGTTCCGACAGTTCGGAAAACAAACGGATGCACAGGCCGTTTCCAAAGGCGCTCCGCAGCCCTCGGTGATTTTCAAAACCGCGGTGAAGATTCGTTCGCGTGCGTCCAACAACTCGACAGAAGGCGTGCCGTGGATTTGGGTCTGCGCCGGTGCGCTGGTCACCATTTTACTTTTGATCTTTGCAATGTTCGGCATCATCATCACGCAAGGCCTGAGTGCTTTGTGGCCGCATGACATTATCAAGGCACAATACGACAACCAAACCGTGATTGGGATTGCCACGCGGCAGGAAGAAGGCAGCGGCACTCAGCCAAACGAGCGTCAGCTGCGCCGACTTGTTTATCAGGCGAACCGTGATTTTGGCGTCAACGAATTTGCTTTTATTCCCGAAGAATCTTCTCAGACAGCAGAAAAGCCGAACGACATCTGGTTTGTCGAACGGCGCGAATGGGGACCTTTCGTCGGACAGATTTTCAGCGCTGAAAACGGACTGGCAGAGCAGCTGGGCAAAGATGAAGTCAGCAGGACGATTCATTCCGCAGCACTGCGTACAGCTGCCATCAGCGCGCTTGAAAAAGGCCCACTGGCAGACCTCAACATGGAAATGGAAGATGTCCGGCTACGCAGGAAGGGAGTCGACCGCAGACTGGAACTCGGAGAACTCGATGCCGAAGGTGCCGGGGCACTGAGTGCGTCATTGGATGTCGAATTGGAATCACTGACCCAACGACACAACAGCATTTCAGAACAGGTGCAAAAACTCCGGGGCGAGGACGAAGCCATCAAAGTCACGTTGCTCGCAGCCAACGGGCAGAGCAAAACCCTTCCGGCAAGCCAGCTGACGCGCGCCTTCAAACCCAACGACTCGAACATCATCCAAAAAGTTTTCGTTTTTCTTGCGCGCTTGTGGTCGTTTGTTTCAGAGGAACCGCGCGAAGCGAACACCGAAGGTGGTGTCTTTCCGGCACTGTTTGGAACCGTTGCCATGACACTCATCATGACAGTGTCGGTGCTGCCGGTTGGAGTTATGACAGCCGTCTACATGCGCGAGATCGCCAAGCAGGGCGCACTCGTGAGTCTTGTGCGCATTGCTGTCAACAATCTCGCCGGAGTTCCATCCATCGTCTACGGCGTCTTCGGTGTCGGCTTCTTTTGCTACACGCTCGGAGTGTCAATCGACCAGCTCTTTTTTCAAGATAAAC
>JBEDKY010000145.1:0-4283 GCA_041171905.1 Pseudomonadota bacterium | reverse complement strand
CCATCCGCATTCTTGGGCTAACAAAAACAACCAAATTCTACCAAGCCAGCACAAGCGAGCTATACGGCAAGGTTCAAGAAATTCCCCAAACTGAAAAAACACCTTTTTACCCACGCAGCCCATACGCTGCAGCGAAAATGTACGCCTACTGGATTACGGTGAACTACCGCGAAGCGTACGGCATGTTTGCATGCAACGGAATTCTTTTTAACCATGAAAGCCCGCTGCGCGGTGAAACATTTGTTACGCGAAAAATTACCCGGGCCGCAGCGCGTATCAAACACGGCCTCGAGGACTGCCTGTACCTTGGCAACATGAACGCTCAGCGCGACTGGGGCCACGCAAAGGAATACGTGGAGGGCATGTGGCGCATGCTTCAGGCATCAACCCCAGCCGACTACGTTCTTGCCACCAACAGAACAACTCCCGTGCGCGATTTTGTAAAAATGGCATTCAATTACGCAGGTGTCGATCTAGCTTTTAGGGGCGAAGCGGAAAAAGAAGAAGGGTATTGCAAGAAGACGGGCAAGGTTCTTGTGAAGGTTGACCCTGCTTATTACCGGCCAACAGAGGTCGACCTTCTGATTGGAAACTCGGCCAAAGCCAAAGCAGAGCTCGGCTGGGAGGCTAAGATTGCCGTTGAAGATCTTTGCAAGGAAATGGTCTTTGCAGATCTCTACAGAGCCGAACAAGAAATCCATGAAAAAACCAAGGTCACGCGACGGGCAGAAGAACTAGCTCACACCACTTCGGGCTTTATGAGTTGGTTCGAACGCCACGGTGCAACCTCCGAGCTGATCGCACCATGATGGGAACAGGGCTTCGCAAAGAAGACAAAATTTTTGTTGCGGGTCACCGCGGGCTAGTGGGCAGTGCGCTTGTGGAAGTGCTCGAGCAAAAGGGCTACAAGAATATCGTCACTCGAACCCGTCAGGAACTCGACCTCTGCAACCAAGCAGCGGTCGATGCGTTTTACGACGAAGCGAAACCCGATGTCGTTTTCATGGCCGCAGCAAAAGTTGGCGGTATTCATGCCAACAACGCTTATCGTGCCGATTTCATCGGTGAGAATCTCCAAATCCAAAACAACGTGATTTGGGGCGCCCACAGAGCAAACGTTCGCAGACTCGTTTTTCTAGGAAGCAGTTGTATATATCCGCGCAACTGCCCCCAGCCCATGAAAGAAGAGTACCTCCTCACGGGTGAACTTGAATACACAAACCGCCCCTATGCGATTGCCAAGATTGCCGGCCTAGAACTCGTAAATAGCATCCGCCAACAATACGGCCGCGATTGGTTTTCTGTGATGCCCACAAACCTCTACGGCCCGAGAGACAACTTCCATCCTGAAAATTCGCATGTCCTTCCTGCACTCATTCGGCGATTTGAAGAAGCAAGATTGAGCGGGGCTCAGCGTGTGACTGTATGGGGAACCGGAAAGCCAAGAAGAGAATTCATGTACTCGCTAGACTGCGCGTTGGCAATTATTGAATTAGCAGAACTCACGACTCTCAATGACAATTTCAAAAAGTATTTTAATGATAAATTCAGCCACATCAATATTGGTGTGGGTGAGGACGTTTCGATTTCAGAACTTGCCAATATAGTTGCAGAATCAATTGAGTTCGATGGCGCTATTGAATTCAACGCTCTAATGCCAGACGGCACACCGAAAAAACTACAAGACGTAACGCTACTTAAAGCACTTACGAATGTGGAAGCTAATAGTTTAAAATGTGGACTGATGGAAACAATATCATGGTTTAGAAACCAAAAGTATTAGAACAACGGTTCACCGTCCGGCTTGATTGGATTTTATGAAAGCACTTGCGACCAAAGTTAAATTTATAGCTAACTTATTTGGAATCAATCTTAGGATTCTCTTTCAGCAACTGACTGGCTTGCCAAAGGAGTACCTACGATACAGGTTATTTTTGCGATTACGCAATCCCAATGATAATTGGCCCATCGACTTTTCCTACCCCATCTGTTTCGACAGAAGAGAATCCGCCGGTACAGCACAGGGACAATATTTTCTCCAAGACATCCACGTTGCAAGGAAAGTTTTTCAAAACAACCCACAGCGTCACATCGATGTTGGTTCGAGGATCGACGGGTTTGTTGCACATGTTGCGAGCTTTCGTGAAATAGAAGTGTTAGACATTAGGAATTTAAAGTCCCACGTCAAAGAAATTAAATTTACTCAAGCTAATCTTTTCGAAGCACCGCAACACCTACTCGCATGCGCAGACAGTGTTTCCTGCCTGCACGCTTTGGAACATTTCGGTTTGGGCCGTTATGGAGATCCGCTAGATCCCACAGGTCACATAAAGGGTTTAGAGTCATTGCGGCGTCTTCTCAAACCTGGAGGGATACTCTATCTGAGCGTGCCCTTCGGTAGACGTAAAATTGAATTCAACGCTCATCGCATATTTGACACCGAGAAAATAAAAAAACTGCTTGATTCAAAATTTACTAATGAAGAAATAACATTATTCGACGATAGTATTGGACGCATTAATATTGAATCTTATGAAGAATTAACCAAATTGGAAGGAAAAGTATCAAGCGCCTGTGTATGTCTTGTGCTCCGCTTGATATAGAACAAAAGGCTGTTTATACTCTTGAAATCTCTATTTTTCAGCATGGCGATCCGGATAAAACCACAACTAAAAGAATTATCACTCACATTAGCCGGTGTTGCACTTAACGCAGTCTTAGGTCTGCTAACGATTAAAGTCTTGTCCAATACGTTAGACAAAGATAATTACTCCGGGTACGTCTTGGCTACAACCGTTACTAGTTTTTGCATGTTGATTGTCTTCGGCCCTCTGACGAATTCAATCGCTCGCTATTTTGCAGAGGCAAATACGAACGGCCAACTGCATGATCTTAGACAGACTATTAACTCGATTTTTCTAAAAATCGTATCGTCCATCTTATTTGCAACCATTTTTATTCTCCTAATAGCATGGCTTTATAACAATAATCCAGCAACGACAGAATCTGCAGTAATTTATGGACTAATCTTATCGATACCAACCGGAATTTGCGCGATTCAAGAGGCGCTTTACTCAACAAACCGAATGAGAGGTCAAGTAATAAAGCTTCAACTAGGCAACAATGCCCTGAAGATACTTGGCATTGTTATAATAATACAACTATTCGAACCTTCAGACAGTTTGGTACTACTTACGATAGCAGTCAGCACACTGCTGGTATCTTGGATAAACTGGCGGATTCAAGAGGACTTAATATTTAAGCGCTACGAGTACCATAACACTGCCGCAGACAGAAAATGCACAGCAAAAGAATGGCAAAAGCTACTCCTAACATACGCTATACCATTTTCAATCTGGTCGATACCACAGTGGCTGCAACAGGCAGCTGACAAGTGGACGCTGCAAAGTGCAGGAGATGCAACAGCCGTTGCAGAGCTTGCCATCCTCACAACAGTGTTCGCGACTCCTATTAACTTAGTAAGCTCTGCATTACAACAATTCATTTCTCCAATACTTTTTCAAAGAATGGCTGACAAATCTAATGATACAAACTTCCAAAATTTCAGATCTGTAATATTACTTTGCGCTCTCTTGACCGGCTTTTGTATTCCACTCATTTTACTCAGCCACTTTTATAGCAGTAAGTTAATCACATTTTTCTCAAATGAAGCATATACCACTCAAGGCTCGTGGGGTGTTTCAATTGCTCTCGCATATTTCCTCCAATCCCTGGGACAAATCTTATGCTTGCCTCTTCTTGGAGAAGGAAAACTAGGTTCTCTCACCAAATTAAAAATATCCACAGGGATCTTAGGAGCTATATTTTCAATTTTTGGCGCCGCATATTACGCACTCGCCGGCGCAATCTTCGCGCAATTTGCTTTTGGCTTAATGTTTCTTATTGGAAGCCTGGTTCTTCAATTCGAACAAGTAATTCGTCTCTGTAAGCTAAATCGCATAGCTCAAAGATAGAACACCCAATTTGGTTACATCCCCAGAGTAGTATAGACTCGAGATTTTTAGGTGCCGTCGATTTGCTTCCTCAAGCTCGAAGCGAGTGATAGGTCATTTTATATTTAGATCGTCATCTTGGCTCGATGAGTAATTGGCATATATAATGCTATTCTTTGATAAGGAAATCCATCAGCGCGTCAAGGGGGTGGAGTTAACCCCATGTCAACGGACACCTCAGCCCGCCATTAACGACTCCCTAAACTCCCTCGGGCTTTTCATGTTCAAGCCCTTGTGTGGTGCATTTTCGTTGTAATCCCAGAGCCACTC
>JBEDKY010000144.1:0-9930 GCA_041171905.1 Pseudomonadota bacterium | reverse complement strand
ATCGAAGAACACACCGTGTCGTTCAACACGCCAACTGCCGAGTTATTGCTCTCGGAAGCTTTGAGCGAAGGCTGGTTGCCGCTCTATACGCTCGAGTACGAAGCCACCATTGAGGGCAGCTCGTACCGCACCGATCGCGGCTCTTTCACATTTACAATCGTCGCTGCGCCTCAGGCTGGTGGCGGCGGCTCCGGCGCTCCGCAGACAGACTCTGCCCGTTGCTTGGCGCAGGCCTTTTCTGGCAGTGGCACATCGACCACCAACACGGCTCCCGTCATCCAAGGCATCAGTCCGGCGCAGGGCAGCAAGGTGGCAGGTTCGCCTGTCGACCTCAGTTTGAGCTTGTCAGCCGCTGATCCGGACTCGGGTGCGAAGCGCCGTGTGCAATGGTATTTGAGCCGCGGTGAGCTGGAAAATCAGGCGGATTCATCGACAAAATTGACCTTTTCCGGCTCGGAGCCGTTGACAGCCGTTGGGGTTGTGCGCGATTTGCAGGGCGGGCTCGATTTTGCCTGGACGACATTCTCGTCCAACTGAGCGACGTCCCGATGTCCAACAGACTTTCATGATTGAACGGGGTTTTTCATGTCATTTTCTTTTTTCAGTGCAGAGCAGAGCAAGCGTCCGATTGATGTGACGTCTATCGAAAACGCATTGGTGGACATGCTGGTTCGTGCCGAAGAAAGTGATTTGCGCGAACTCGGTATGCACAAGGGGCGTATGCAGCTCGTTGATGGTGGGGATCAGGCTCGTGTGCTCGCCAACCTCGGCAAGCTGACAGCGGAAGTTGAGTTGGGCGGCAGCGCTGCAAATGCTCTTCGCGCGATGGCTCTTGTCGGCGCTGAAGTGAGTTACAGCTCCTGCGTGGCGCGCGACCAATACGGCGAATCATTTTCGGCGCGTCTGGAGCAGTTGAGCATCCGCAACCGCCTTGCGGTAGTTCAGGGAGCAACAGGCACATGCCTTGTGGTCGTGACGCCCGACGGCGAGCGCACTCTCAATACGCACCTTGGCGCCTGCCGCTCTTATCATCGCGGTTTTGTGCCAGAGCAGGACATCAAGAACAGCAAAGTGTTTTTCACCACTGGATATGTTTGGGATACACCGGAGCAGGTGGATGCCATTGAACATGCCATCAGTGTTGCACACCAGAACGACGTCCGCATCGCCCTCGACGTTGCTGATCCGTTCGTTGTCTCGCGCAGCAAGGAACGCTTTGTGGAGTTGTTCCGCTCATGTGTTTCGCTCGTGTTTGCAAATGCTCAGGAAGCCGAAATGCTTGTCGGATGCAGCGGACAAAAAGCTGCATTGAAGCTCGGCGAAAATGTTGAGCTCGCGGTCGTCAAGGATGGCGCTCAGGGCGCGTGGGTCTGCCACCGCGGCGAGGCGCTTCATATCCCGACCCGCCGCGTTCAGGTCGTCGACACCACCGGTGCCGGTGATCTTTTCGCAGGTGGATTTTTACTCGGACTTGTCCGCGGAAAACCTCTGCAGGTTTGCGGCCAGCTGGGAACGCTGCTTGCCAGCGACACTGTCACCCACATGGGCGTGCGTTTGACAAACGGCATCGAACTTCAGGCGCGTCAGCTGCTTTCTTGAATTGAAGATGCGCTGCCTGACGCATAAATCTGCGACTTCAAAATTTCTTCCTGAACCTTCGGAAAAATAAAGTTGAGATTCTCTCCGCGTGCGATGGCTGCGCGGATGAGACTGCTGGAGAGAGCTGCGGCCCCATTTTGTCCGCAGCCTTTCAGCCACTGCACGTCGCCGGCCAGGGGATCATCGAGAGCCGGCAACATCACGACACCCTGTGGATGTTCGTGCGGATGTTCGGCGCTGAATTCATGACTGGACGCGCGCGGACTCACGTAAAAACGGGTGCTCT
The DNA here is from genome assembly GCA_041171905.1 of Pseudomonadota bacterium. Classification (GTDB taxonomy): domain Bacteria; phylum Bdellovibrionota_B; class Oligoflexia; order Silvanigrellales; family Silvanigrellaceae; genus RFOM01. Next base: position 8,045 of record JBEDKY010000144.1, on the reverse strand, counting down.
TGAGCAATTCTTCACCGTTCAGTGTACCCGTTGTCGGGTCTCTCCATTTGGGTATTCCGACGAAAGAATCCCAGCCAAGAATCAATGAAAAAAGCGTTTTTGGGTGCGTACGGCGAAGCTGAGACAACAGCCAGAACGTTCCACGGTAAGTGGGCAAGCGCAATTCCACGTCCGAAACGCTCAGCCGGCCCTTGAGTGCAGGTGGACACTCGCGCACTGCCATGTTCAACCATTCCAGTCGTTGCTGTCCGGTTCCAACCGGCGATTTATCCCACCGTTCCGGAGACGGAATCAGCCAAATTTCATCGAGTTCTCCCGTCTGGAGAGCGAGCTGCGCGAGAAGAAAATGGCCATAATGAGCTGGGTCAAAAGCCGCCCCCAGAATGCCCACGCGTTTCTCAGATTCGGAAAAAACTGTTGACATTCTGATTCAATCCCCTGTTCTCCAGCCCGATTGTTCATGCATCGGCAGCCTGTCTGCGAAAATTCAGTGGGCTGTAAAAGGTTTTTACAGTGCAGCGCAGTCAGTCATTTTTCAGCCCTGATGTTGCGTCGGTTTAACTATACAAGAGCTCAAATATATTCAAAAAATAAAAGTCAAGACTTTTTTGGCACGGCCCCTGCTTGAGTCGCTCAGACGCAATCAGCATGAGGTGAGTTATGAAAGCGTTTATGGGTATCAAAATTATATTTTCGGCGCTGTGCCTGTGGATTGCGGCACCGGCGCAGGGCTATCAACTGACACATGATTACTACAACCGTTTCCGCAGTCCGTATAAATACAATCTCTACCTTGCTCAGCAGGTCAACGCGGCTCAGGCCGAATTGGCAATGCCATCTGCAGGAGATGGTGGGTTGAAATACACCGGAAACGGCTTGCAGCTGTCTGCAGGTATGGAGCACTTCCGCTTCATCCAGACTGGAGCGTTCTTTTCCACGAGCCAATTGCAGAACGCAGACAAAGCTCAGCACGAACTCCGCTTAGTGGACACAGGGTTCGATGCCAAGATGGTCATGAGCACTCCAGTGAGCAACATCCTCGTTGGCGGCGCGGCAGTCTATTCACGTGCCAACGTCAATTCGGGCGGTGAGCAATTGCTTCTCAACGGAGCCGGATACCGTGGTATTTTTGAAGTGAGTTACTTTGCGTCCCAACAGGTGAGTCTGGTTTTGAGTGCATCGCATACAGTGTCCAACTATTCAGGCAAAAACAGCAAGGGAGAGCTGGTCAGACCAGTTGGAAAAGCATCCCGCATTGGAGCCGGTTTGACAGTCTGGCTCTAAACCGGCACGCTTCTCATGTGGTTCTCTGTCGCAGAACCACATGAGGAGACGGTTGGATGGCGCTGTGTCGTAAATCAGTTTTATCGGGTGCTCTTGGTGGTCTTGTAGCAAGCTCTGCAATCTGGTTGACCGCTCATTTGAGCAGACAAAGCACAGACGATAAATCCGTTTCGCAATCGGAAACCGCATTCACAAGCCTCAACGATGTTTTCTTGCTGCACAAAGGCAAGAACCTCACTCCTCAGCAACTCTCCGACAAGCTCAAAAATCAATTCTCTCGTGCCATGACGCTGCGCGATCAGGCTGTCCGCGATGCACAACTGCAGTTTTTCAAAGAGGCCGACAAAATTGCGCGTCTTCATCTGTTGGAGACTCAGCACTCCGCGAGCGGTTCTTCTGAAAACGCCGAAGAGGAATTGCTGGCACATGAGGAAGCCACAACTCAGGACGCCCGACTTTTATATGAAGCGAGCGATCCCTCTGCTCCGCGCGAAGGATTCGCACCGGTCAAAGATCAACTGGTCGGTTATTTGAATGAAGTCCGTCGCCGCGAAGCGCTCGAACAGTGGTCGAACGGGCTGCGCGAGAAGGGTGAATGGAGTTTGCTGGTGCGTCGTCCGTCGCCGCTGCCAGAATTGTCGTCGGTCGACCTGCGCGGTCTTCCAGCCGAAGGAAAATCGCAGCCTAACGCGCTTGTTTTTGTCGATTATCTCTGCACCGATTGCGTGTCTTTTTATGTTGACTTTGCCAAACTGATGGCCGAGCACACGGGCATGCTCAAACCTGTGTATGTTCCCTTTCCCTATACCCGCCCAGAGGTCTCCATGTCGCTTGCGCGCGGCTCGTTGTGTGCGCAACAGCTGGGAGAGTTTCCTTCATTTCACATGGCTGCTCTCACAAAAGGAGAGTTGCTTCCGGAGGTATCTGTCTTCGATCTCGCGCGTCAGACGGGTGCTAAGTTGAGTGATTTCAAATCATGCTACAAATCTGGGGAGGGGCTCACCGATTTGTTGCTGAGGGCACAGGGTCTTGCCCGTCAGTTTGGCCTGATGCAGACGCCGGCTGTCGTGTTTCAAGGTCAGTTGCTTGAGGGTACTGGAATCATTCAAAATCTCGCAGGACTGCTGAAGGCTGCGAGCCAGCAGGAACAGTTGACAAAACGCAACACTGACAATAAACGTCGAGGCTCTTCGCAGCCGTAGCTCAGTTGGTTAGAGCACTGCCTTCACACGGCAGGGGTCCGGGGTTCGAGTCCCTGCGGCTGCACCATTCCCTTCACGACATCTTTCACTGATTCGACGGCGTCACACTCACTGTAATTTGCACTTTTTGAGTTGCATCTGACTCCGTCACAGTCAGTGTCACCAAACAGTTTTTGCCATCGGCAGCGCGATATTCAAATCGATAAAGGGCCGGCTGAAATTCTCCACCCGCAGCATAGACGATAGCAGTCGCATCGGTGAACACGTCCTCTGCTGTGTTTCTAATGACAAGCTTGTGCGAGAGCCCCGAGGGATGAGGTGCGAGCTTGATCACTGCACCATTCTGCCCTGAGCTATTGGCATTTCCGTAGTTGATAGTGTCCGTGCATGGCTCAGTCGGTTCGGGAATATTCGAGGGCTTATCGTTCACAGCCGGTGCTGAAGTGCCCTGCGAATTATCGGGAAGTTCGGTTGAACTTCTGTTTCCCGGAGACTTTTTAGACGAGCCGTCATCAGGCTTCCCAGGATTTTCGACCTCAAATGCGCATCCCGAGGCAAGCAAAAGAGCGCCGAACAGGAGCGTGCCAGAATGACGGATTTTATTAAAAGTTGATTTCATTCATCCGTCCTCGTGACAGGGAAAACCTGAGTATTGAGTTGGTAGATTTCTTTGGCCGGCGCATCTTGCTCACTCAGTTCGACAATTTTTCTTCGCAGATTGCGCAGCATTTGCTTGACCTCGGTGACTTGTTCAGGACTGAGAGGCACTGTCAACGCATTGATGTCGCGTTGTTCAGGTTCCACCTCGCTCAGACATCGCGCGCTCAGCTGCAGCATTTCCTGATGATAGTTGTGCACGGCGATATGAGTGGCCCCCTCAGGAACTCGTATGGTGCTGTGCGTTTGTGAAATACGACCATCCTCACTGCTCTGCAGATAGCCAAGCCTGAGAAGAAGTTCGAGACTCGATTTTGCCTGCTCGGGGGTGATTCGCGGTCGGATGTGATTTGCAATCCACTGCGGATTTGAGGAGAAATCCGTTCTGCCGGCCATTTCGCGCACCACCGGGTGATACCATTGAGCAAAAAACTGTAGTTCGTCGCGCGTCAGGCCCTCTTGCATCGACTTTTGCCTAATCTCAAATGCCTTTCGCATGCCGGCGGTTCTTTGTTCAGTCTTGCGCGCGCCCTTGTGTTCGACGAGCGACAAAAACCATTGCCTGCGTTCGGCATGCAGACCCAGATGTTGCACCACCTGTTGCGCGCTGCGCGGCGAAAGCTGTCGTTTGCAGGTGCAGATGAGGTGCAGATAGTTAGTCTCACCGAAGCCAAGATCGGCCGAAAAGGTTCGGTATGAGTACCTCGGCGATTGCTTTTTCATTTCTGCATATATGCTGGCCAGCAACTCCTGAACCGACAAAAATGCAAAGACGTCGATGCCGGCCACGATTTCCCTGAGCATATTCTCTTGGACTTTTTTCTCGCCCATGGCTTTACTCCGTCATCTCTGTTCTGCGTATCGGCGGATTTTCAAAAAGGTATACAGAAGAATCTGTAAATTTTGTGATCGATGCGCATAACTATAAGTTAAGATTCGGTTAAAGCGGGTTAGATTGTCTACCTGTCAGGCTGGGAAGGTTCTGCACAAGTGTCACTTTTTCCGCTGTTCTTTGGGGCTGTGTATTCAGAGCACCCCAAGGTCGCTGCGACCTGCTACACTGAATTTATGCAACCAAGTGTTCAACAACGATCAGACGGGCGGTGTTTGCCGTGTTCAACTCAAACAAATCACTGATTCTCTCGTTTTGCATAATTGTGTTGGCGCTCTTTTCGGCCTGCGTTCAGCCGGCCGACGACCTTCGCGCTGTGAAGAAGGCAACCGTTCAGCCAACGGTGACGGTGATCCCTGTGCAGACCCAGCCCGCCAGGAATGATGCACCCGCGGTCGCCGAGGGAACGTGTCCTGCTGGCAGTGAACCTGCGGTTGCGGAGCTTCGGTCGTGCTGCAAGCAGCGCAATTGGGGGCAGGCTTGTGACGGTGGTTGCTGGCAGGCTGGCGTCGGCGAGAAATTGCGGAAAGCGTGTACATCATCACCCGCCGCGGGCAACGACTGTGCGAGCAGCCCTGCAAAGTCAGCAAAGTCAGAATGGTGCTCATTTCATTTCAATCGCCGCTACTGCGGAATTTCTGATGCCGATTGGTTGGCTCATTGTAAAGATGTGCGTTGAAACAATATTTTTTTAACAGGAGTGTGAGTGTGAAGCATTGTGTGATTTTGACGTTAACTGGAACTCTGAGTGTTCTCGCAGCTGGATGCAAAACACGCAGCTTTGGCGGAGAGATTAAGGGCACTCTGGACAAGACAGAAGACTTGGGACCGTTGTCCTTCAACGCGCTTGAAATGCTCAAAGACCAAAAGCTGACGCCTGTTACGGAGTACCCCAAAAATTACAAGGGCAACTGGAACATCGTTCTGGGCCCGAACGGCGACGGCATTCGTGAGGTTCCCTCGGACGGTGTGTTTTTCTCTTCCCGCAAGGACTGGTTCACGACCATGCAGTATGACCAGCAAACGATGGGCGGTGGGGCCAATCGGGGCGACGGAGTGTTTGAGCCGGTGGACGAAGGTGGTCTCGGTGGCCTTAAAAAAGTCGATATGCCGACGGCTGAGCCGACATCCTATGCGAAGGTCACCGCCGACGATCCGTCCAAGAAGAGCAGCGGAGGAGTTCTGACATATGAGTTCGAGGGCCGCGTACTGAGTATCGGCTTTACCGAAATCCAAGAAAATGAAGTCAAGAAGACTCATGCCGAGGCTATCGAACATTGTGCGGCAAAAAATCTTCGCCTTCCGACGGCGCGCGAGCTGTTTGATTTTTGCACGGCAGGTTTGGAAGCAAAACTTTTGCCATCGAAGGTCAAGAGTTGGGCGTTTGTTCACCGCTGCGTAAACGTCTACCACCCATGGTCGATGACCTTGAGGGCGAACAATCTCAAACAGGCTTGGGTGAACGCCGGCTGGCCGCGCTCAACCGATCGCACCGAGAAAAACCCATTTTACTGCGTTGGAGCAGTTAAAACTGTCAAAGTTGATCAGCCACTCCCTCAAGGTAAATGAATCTGCGCCGCCAAGGCCGCGCAGATGGCATAGTTCAATGATGCAAATGGCAGCCTCAGTGGGAGGGACTCGGCATTTGCAATCTCTCCTTCCACTGCGCTGCGGTACATCGCAAAGTCCTCTTTGAATATTTGCAGTTGATGACTTGTATGGGTTTCTTTCCATTGCTCAAGAATTGTCTTCGCTTCACCCGACGGTAAGTGGGCACACGCTGCATTCAGCAGTGTCCATTCGCATTTGAGCGCTTCCAGTTCGCGCTGATAGACACTGAGAGTCGGAACACCACTTGTTTGCAGTGCGAGTTGTCTGCAGTGCTCAAGTTCGTGGGCCAGCAGTGCGTGTTGTTCGGCGATTGAGGAACTGCAATGTCCGCTTGGCCACGCGATAAAGATGTCTGACGACTCGTCCGGAGACTCGCCCCTCAACATCCAGCTCATCGGAGTTTGCAAAGAGCTTGGCAGCACAAGCAGCGTTAAACTCAAGCAGGCTGAATGATCCGGTTTGACAAAAGTCTTTTCAAACTTATCGCATTCATCAGCAATGTCGATCCACTGCGTGTCGAACGTCCTGCGAACGACTGTCAGCGCTCGTGTGCCTTTGGGGGCAAGCGCATGTGCGAAGAGCTTCAGAAAAGGTTCTTTCTGATCTGCGGGCAGTCCGCAAGTCACCTGCAAGAACCAGAAAACAAATTCAGCATCTGTGGGCGCTGTTGAATCGACAGCCAAGAGTTGTTGCGAAGAACGAAAAAAATCGCTCACAGTGAAATCCGAACGCTCATCCGCGCAGGCAGGAAGACCATATGCCTTCATCCAACTCAGTTGGATCTCCTGCAATGCCGATTCCGTTTTGCAGGAGGACAGTAGATTGTTTATGATCCTCTGCTGATTTTCGGACAATTCGCAGCCACCCGCATGAGCAATCCAGGCCAGTTGCCAAAACAGAAACAAATCCGCATTCAGACTCGGAGTCGATGAATCCAAATCCGCCAGGCGCTTCGAGAGCAATTGTGTCATCCCGCTGAGCGTGATTCGTTTCATAGGGCGTGATTCCCTTTCCGCAATCCAGCAATGGTGTTAAAGTTCCGATTCGTTTCGTTTCATGACTCACAGCGTATCAGGATGGTTCATATGAAATATAGCGTTGCGTTTGTTTCGGGCCTAGTGTTGAGTTTTGTTGCTATGGGTTGCAGCAAGGCAAAAGAAAATGCTGCGATACCGGGTGTGAGTCTTTCGTCTTGCTTCTACAGCGAGGCCAAGCAGTGTTACGAGTATTATTCCACCAGCACGCCCAGCACTGGTGCCGACCCTAAGACTTTTTGCACTGAATCCGAGGGCAGCTGGTCGCAGTCATCAGGTTGCAAGAAAGATGGTTTGGTCAAAGGGTGTCAGGTCAGCGTATCGGGCGTCAAGGTGCAAACCCTTTGGACTTATGATTCTGAATTGGGGCCTACATTCATTGAAGAGTTTTGCCAGGCAGGAGCGAATAATCCCTCTATTCCCTCTGGCGCGCAAAGAACGATCGTAAATCCATAAATCTATGAACCTGATAAGACGCTGGCTGCATGTTCCTGACTCTCTGCCGTTGGCTGAGGGTCTTTGGCAGAGATTATCTTTTTCAGACATCAATCCGCTGATGCATGACCTGAAGGCGCGGCCGGCGGAGCTTGAAGATGTCGGCAAGCTGCTCTGGGTCAAGCGCATCTTTTCCGATCGCCACGACTATCCTCCGGCGCTGCCTCCTGCTTTGCCGCTGCTCCGCTCATCGGTCATGCGCTTCATCGCCCGCTGTGAGCGCATCTCTCTTTGGAAGATGTTTGCCATTCACATGACCGATGTGTTGTTCTCGATCGCGGCGGCACTGATGGCGATTCAAGTTTTGAAAGTCTTTGAAGATGGTCATCAGGCAGTGCCCGTGCGCGAAAAAGTTCTCAGTGGAGTTCTTCTCGCCGCAGGAGTCTTCCTGCTCAATGTGATTTCGGCGAGTTTGCATGCGCAGAAAATCGAGCGCGAAACTCTGGTGGTGTTTCGTGTGCAGGCGACGCTCACCCGCTGGATTAACGAATTTGTGCTGAACATGTCACGTGACGCGAAGGCGCGTTTCCCGACTGCCGACATCGTCAACATCGCGCAAACCGATGCCCGTCATGTTGCAGAATTCTACGCTCACGCCGCGGTTGATTTTCCGGTGCTCTTTGTCAGCTCTACTTTGATCGTGCTGATTATGTGGTCGCTGGTGGGGCCGGCCGCCTTTGTCGCGCTGCTGATCTTGCTCTTGCAGATTCCCGTCTCCGTATTTTTTTCGCGGTTGGGGAGGGCCTTTCATCATGAACTGATGAGACGCAGTGATCACCGTTTGTCACTGGTAACCGAATGGATTCAGGCAGCGAGGCTCGTGCGGTATTTCGGCTGGTCGGATCGTTTTGTCAGTGATATCTCGCATGC
>JBEDKY010000143.1:0-3238 GCA_041171905.1 Pseudomonadota bacterium | reverse complement strand
GACATATTGCGGACATTGCCAGCAAAGTCCCAAATGACTTCGCCTTTGCTGATAGTGTGGGTGCGTTATTGTTCTGTTCCAGCGGCCGGCGTTGCTCCGAGCGTATTCCCCGCCGCACCTGTAGGCGGGCTTTTAAAAACGCGCAAAATCGGGCTTGAAGCCCGATTCAATCGTATGAGCCTTTGAATTCAATGCTTCAGGAATCAGTGCTTCAGGAATCATCTTATCGTCACTCACTTTTGGACTTTGCACTCGTGTGCAGTGTCACTGCGCAAACCGACAGCATCCGACACCCTTCAGTAGGTCTCGGAAGCTGTCGGAGAAATGGATGCGGCTTATGCCTTCGGACCAAGAGAATGCGCTCTTGGGAACGCAATCATCTCGGGGTCTCATCATCACGCTTTTTGCGATACGAGGGACCTTTGATTTGGATTATCTCGCAGTGATGGATCAGCCGGTCGAGAATCGACGATACACAGGCAGCTCCGGGAAAGACCTGAGGCCACTCGGCAAAGGTCAGGTTCGTTGTCAGAACAATTGGAGATTTTTCATAGCGACGAGAGATGACCTCAAAGAGCATGTCGGCAGCTTTATCTTGATAAGACAGATAGCCGAGTTCATCGATGATAAGGAGATCAACATTGGCGTAGTAGCGTAGGCGGGACTCAAGCCGATGACCGGCGCACAGGAGATCGGAGCAAATCTTTGATGCGGTGATAAACCGTGCTGTGTGGCCGTTGTGCACAGCCTTGGCTGCAAGATTGCGTGCAATCATGGTTTTGCCAAGTCCCTGCGTGCCAATGATGACGAGGTTTTTGCCGAGTTTGGTGAAGTCATTCAAAAAGAGGTTTTCGATTTTTGCTCTGTTGATTTCCAAGGGGTGTTTCCAGTCGAAGTCTTCCATCCGCTTGTAGCGGCCAATGCCTGCAGCCGCCAAACGACGGGCGATACTGCGGTTCTTTTGCTCGGCGAGTTCAATTGCTGTGATGTGGCTCAGAATCTCGCGCGGTGTCCGGCCTGACAGTGAAGCCGTCAGGTTCTCCAAATTCTCTGCTGTGTAGCGCAATCTCAAAGCCGTCAGATGATTAAAGAGTTCTTGATCTGTATGTTGCATCGCATGTCATCCTTATGAATAGAGGTCATCGTAATCGGAGGTGCTGGGCCACTCGACTGTGAGCTCGGGAAGTTCCTTGCTCAGTCGCAGCTTGACCTGTTGCTTGGGTTCGGCATTTGTTTCTGCGAGGATCTGCGCAATCGAACAGGAACGGGGTGTTTTGTTCTCAAGAGCGAGTTGGGCAGCAGTTTCGACTTGCGGAGCTCCTTACATCCGTATGAGTTCGAGAATGTGTTTCGATGAGTTTTGGATATTCTCGTCGAGATCACTCCAGCGGAGAAGGAGCTCATGTCCACTGGCAATGGACTTTTCCAGTATGCTCCGCGCGGCACGGTGCTCTTTGATTTTACGCACCTTCGCTATTTTGCTCTGATGCCAAGGTTCGCGGTGAATTCCATGCTTGGTCCACAGACGCGAGTAGGTGTGCAGAGTTGTTGCCTCTGTCATGACGCGCACAGTGGAGTGGCTCGCTCTCAGGATAAGACAGCGTCCGGTGTGCTCAGGATCAACTGGATACCGATTGGTGTCGAACTGAATCATTGCCTTTTTGTCGACGCGCACCTGATGATCTTCATAGGGATCGTAGGTTTCTGCAGGCAACGGATTGAGAAGCTCATGCTTTGATGCGTCGCGCACTGTCAGAAGTTGATATTCTGGCCATGGTCTATCCATTGATTCGTTCTTCAGCCAATCTTCGAATTGCGCATTGAGATCATCAAGGTCGTTGTATTGCCGCGCCTCGAAAAAATTCTCTCTCACATACCGAACAGACCTTTCGATTCGACCTTTCTCCCAGCCCGAACGCGGATTGCAGGCTCGCGGCATAAATCCATAATGCTTGGCGACGTCAAGCAGGTCACTGTTGAATCGAACGCCCTCACCGACATGCTCAATGACGGCTGATTTCATGTTGTCGTATAAACAGTGGCGCGGGCAACCACCATAATGGGCGAAGGCAAGTGTATGTCCCTCGAGCACACGCGCAGAACTCATGTCATAGAAAAATCTTCCATAAAGGGAACGCGAATAGGCCAATACAATGAGAAACAAGTGCAGCTTGCGCTCATGCTTTCCACCGACTTTGATTTTGCCAAAGGATGCCCAGTCCATTTGAGCAAACTCACCGGGCAGGAACTGCAAATCCAAAAACGCTTTGTCTGCCCGTGGTCTTTTCTTGTTGCAATAGCGGCGCACCGGATAAACTGAACCGGTGTAACCCCGCTTTTTTAACATGCTGTAAATCCGCGTTGCTCTCACTTTCGGATGGCTTGCGAGTGTTGAGTCGATAAGCGGCAGCCATGCCCCGAGCACCGAGGTGCGCTCGTGGTCGTCTTGGGTTTCCTTTTTTGGACTTCTGCGGAGACACCGCAGAACGGTGTCATGGTGGACCCCGAGCTGACGGGCAATGGCACCCACCTTCTCCCCTTCTGCGGCGAGATGGGTGATTTTTACTTCGAGCTCTTGAGAGAGCACGTTTCCTCCTTCGTAAACGACTCCGCCGCCGGTGGGCGGTGGCCGGACGGGGACTGTCTTGCATGTTGATTGTGACCTCTCGCACACAGACCGCGCAGCGAAGGCCAGATTGCCTGCCCGCGGGTGCGACTATGGTGTGAGGTGGCAGAGGGGAAGGTGCGTGAGTTACGGCCAAGCGGCCAGTTCTCTGTTTATGCCTCCGACGCCGCTGCCTTTCACGGTTCCTCATGCGGCCGACGGCTGAGGCGGCAAACGCGCGAGAGCGGCTTTGCGAAAGCCTACGCACCCGCTGTTTCGAACAGTGGGTTGAGCAAGTCACCTGCCCCCGAAAGCAACGTGCGCAGATTTCGAAGAGGAGGCCGCAGTGGAGACATTTTCTCTGGACGTAGGGAAGGTTCACGGATACAGACCAATCTGGTTGCTCCGGCTCACCCGTTCGCTTCTTTTCCACAGTACGTGACGGGTGTCCGGATAATCTCGTCAGGGGGAATCGCTTTCCCCCTGACACCCTCCCTAACCAAACTTGTTCCTCTTCGGAAAGACCAATTTATAAGACGTTGAATGAGCCAGACTGGCTCGTGCGATTCGACGTTAAAAAACTGAATCGGGCTTCAAGCCCGAATTCCTACTGTTTCTGAAGCCCGTTTACAC
>JBEDKY010000142.1:0-16616 GCA_041171905.1 Pseudomonadota bacterium | reverse complement strand
GGCGTTGGCATTTCCTGCGGTCAGCGAAAAGCTCACGCGGCTGGTGATGCTGGACCGTGTGTTTGGCAATATGCTTGATACACTGATCGCCCGCCGGACTTACCACCGCACAGCGGTAGCGGTGATTTTGCCGTCCCGCTCGGTCGGACGCAAAGAACCAGCAGGCCGTTTGCTCGTCAGCGTGCCTGGTTTGAAAGGTCGCTCCCCAGCAGTCGCAACGAATTCCAGTTTCGACGATTCGCTGGCAACGGTTGCGCAGATTGTTGGTGTTCAGCTCAATCAATTCGATGTCAATGGACGGAGAATCTTCAAAGGACTGAGTCTTGAGTCGGTCAACCGACAGTCGACGCCTTCCAAGCCCGCACAGCCAGTAACAACAGCAGTGGTCTCTGGTGAGAAAAATAAGACTGAAAAGGCTTCTCAGGCAAAGAATTCTTCGCCTTTAAAGGGTGACTCGAACACACAGAAGAATGCAAGTCAGCCGGAATCAGCTGTTCTTGCAGGTGGGGCAACGCCTGCCAGTGAAGAAGCTGAAGGCTCGGGACAGCTACAGCATGTGAGCCGATTTCGAATGATTGTCCTTCCACGTGCTGCAGGTTGTCAGCCATTTGAGTGGACAGCCTCGTCCTCGTATTTTGGCCTGGTATCGAGTCAGCCGATCGTCGAGGAGCCGCTGCCGCGTGGAAAGGTGATCCGTGTATTTCCCTGTGGACTGCGTGACCAAGTCATTGAGCTGAGTTGGTTTCAAAGTCATCTGGGCGCTCAGCAAACGAGTTTCTCTGCCCAAAACGTGAGCCAGTGGCTGGGCGGGTCATTCCGGCTCAATTCAGAATCTGCAAACGGTGAAACCAGCGATGCACCCTTGTTTTTGGTTGGACCGCAGGCGCTTGCGCTGGATTCACTTCCGCTTCGCTTGCAGAAGTTTTCTCCTCAAGAGATTCCTCTTGTGTTTGATGTGAGTCAAAATGCTGCTGCAGGACGGGAAACGCTGGCACGTGTGCTCAATCTGAGCTCGCAGATTCAAAGCCCGCAGATGTCGGCAAGGACGCTTGTCTATTTCTTTAGAGAGCCAGTTCGCAGATAGGTTTTGCAATTAGGAATTACGGAACACTCGCCAAGGATTGCCCTGTTGCCGGGGTTTGATGATGATGTCATCAAGGTTGATGTGTCGCGGTTGCCGGAGTGCGAATAGAATACTTTCGGCCACATCACCCGCATCAAGCGATTCAACGCCTTGATAAACCGCATTTGCACGTTGATTGTCGCCAGAAAATCGGACGAGACTGAATTCTGTTTCCACCATACCAGGTGAAATCATAATGACGCGAATTCCGCTCTCAAGCGTTTCGAGCCTCAGTGCCTCGTGGAAAGCCCTGACGGCATGTTTGCTGGCACAATAGACTGCGCCGTTTTCGTATGAATGATGTGCTGCGACACTCGATAGAACAACAATGTCACCGCTTTTTCTTGCACTCATTGCACGCGCTGCTCTGGCACTGATCGTAAACGCGGCGTTCACGTTGGTGGAGAGCATTTCCGACCAGTCACTCGCGTCGGATTCGATGATTTTTGCAAGTCCCTTGGCCAATCCGGCGTTATTGATAAGAATATCCGCTTCAAAGGCTCCGGCACTTTCCAAAACGTCCGCAGTCTCCTCTCGGGTGACGTCGAGCGGGAAAGTTCTGATGTTCAGCTCAGGAAAAAGATTTTTCAATTCGATACTCAGCTGGCTCAGTCGATCCTGCCGTCGGGCGATGAGGTGAAGATGACATCCTTCTTGAGCCAAGCGTGCCGCAAGTGCAAGCCCGATTCCTGAGGATGCACCGGTGATTAGCGCGGTTTGCCCGCGGAGCGAGGTGCAGCGCGGACGCAGCGCATCGTTGATCAGTTTTTCGACTGACATGACTGAAGGCCCTTACTGAATTGAGGCAACGTATTGGTCGACGGCCTGTCTGAATAAAGAGACCCGTGCAATGCTTTGCTCATAAGCCCTCTCAGGGCTGTCGTTTGTAGCTGGTGTACAGACCGAAATATAAAATTTAATTTTCGGTTCGGTTCCGCTGGGACGCATGGAGATCTTGCTACCGTCTTCAAGCTCGAGCTGCAGAACGTCGGATTTGGGAAGTCCGTCGTAGCGCTCACCCGCATTGAAGGAGCTGCCGTTGCTGGTGCGGCGGATTTGCTGCTGATAATCGTAAATTGTCTTTACGGGTGTGCCCGCAAATTGACCGAGCGGATTTGTTCGCATGGAGTTCATCAGTCTGCCGATTCGCCTTGCGCCTTCTTCGCCTTCAAGGTCGACGGTGATGAGATCTTCCTGCCACGCACCGTGCATTTTAAACAGAGCGAGGAGCCTTTCGCAGTGAGTGATTCCACCGCTGCGGAACGAGGCCGACATTTCAACTGCCTGACAGAGCGCACCGATACCATCTTTGTCGCGCACATAGTCACCCGGCATGAATCCGAAGCTCTCCTCGGTCCCGAAAAGATATTTTCGGTCCTGCATTCCGAGACGCTCCCACTCGTTGACTACCCCGGCAATCCACTTGAAACCTGTGAGTGTGTCGAGAATTTCCACGCCGTAATTCCGGCAGATGCGCGCGTGAAGATCCGACGTTACGATTGTCTTGATGATCTTGTGTTCGGGCCGCAGGGTGCCGAGTTTCTTCCGCGTTGAGAGAATGTAGTCGATCAACAACGCACCGGTCTGGTTGCCGTTGAGAAAGACGTAATCACCGAACGCCTGTTGTTTGAAGAGTCCGTTTGCAGCCTTGGGGTCGCGCACCACAAGCGCGAGCCGATCGGAATCGGGATCGGTTGCGAGAACAATGTCGGAATTACGCTCGGCTGCTTGAGCGATCGCAATTTTGAGCGCCTGAGGTTCTTCCGGATTCGGTTTCTTGACCGTCGGAAAATGTCCGTCGGGCTGAGCCTGTTCCGGAACGATGTGGAGTTTGTTGTATCCCCATTCAGTGAGTGCTCTTTTAGTTGGGGCTGCGCCTGTTCCGTGCAGGGGTGTGTACACGATACTGACGTCTTTGTTCAGGTTGGGTTCCAACTGAAGCGCCTTGACCTGCGCGAAGTAGGCATCGACGGTTTCTGCAGGTACTGGTCGGACGAGATCTTTGCTGACGGCTTCCTGAAAAGAAATGCTGCGCGCTTGTTGGTACTCTGTCAGAGCGAAGACTTCAGCGAGGATAGCCTTGTCGTGGGGCGGTGTGATTTGTGCGCCGTCATCCCAGTAAACTTTGTAGCCGTTGTACTGAGGCGGGTTGTGACTGGCTGTGATGCACAGCCCTCCTGTGCAGTGCAGATGACGCACTGCGAATGACAGACAGGGTGTCGTCTGGACCTCGTTGAACAAAAAGACAGGAATTTGATTTGCAGCCAGAACACCAGCAGCCTGTTCGGCAAAATAACGCGATGAAAGTCTGCTGTCGTAGGCGATAACAACTCCGCGCTCGGCCGACTTAGTTCCTTGTTTGAGAATGTAGTTTGCAAATCCCTGCGTGGCCTTGCGGATAATCGGGCCATTCATGCGGTTGCTTCCTGCCCCGACAACACCGCGCAGACCTCCGGTTCCGAATTCAAGTTCACGCCAGAATCGTTCCCTCAGCTCGTCATTTTTTTCATTGCGAACGAGTCCGACAATTTCATTCTTCGCGTCTGCTTCAACGCTCGGATCTTCAAGCCAGAGAGCGACGCGCTGGAAGCTTTCACCGAGAACTTGTTTGAGTGAATCCGGAAGTTGGTTGACGAGAGAACTCATTTGAGCTGACCTTTTTTGATTTCTGAGATGTTTTCGGAAACGCTGTTGAGAAACTTTTGAATGTTTCTTCGCGTGTAAGCATCCGTCTCTGGATACTTGTTGAGAATATTTTCGAGTATCTGCTTGCACTGCGAGAGGCTGTCAAGTTTGACTTGTGCATCTCCCGTCATCGATACGCGTTTGTAAAGTTCAGAAGCCTTGCGGCGCATATCTTTGACGTGGGCTTCCGACGCTTCACGGCGAAGGCCGCGTGTGCGCTCATTTTTGTTCGCCTCTGCAAGGCTGTCGAGAATTTCGACTGCATCACCCGGTTTGCCGTCGTTCAAGGCAAGCTTGGCAAGCTGCAGTGCCTTGTCGGTGGAGAGATCTGAACGGTCGGTTGAGCTCAAAATTGCTGCTGGAGTGAGGTTTGCGCATTGATTTGCCTGTGCGGCGTTTTGCGTATCCGTCTGCGTCGGTTTTGCGGCTGAGTTTGCACCTGTGATCGAGTCAATGCGAACCTGATGTGCGCGGCTTGGAAAGAGTCTGCGGATTTTTCCAGACACATCTTCGAGAGCCGCTGCGTCTCCCTTCATCCTTGTTTCTTCGAGGGTGGCAAGCTGACTCGCAAAAGAGAGCTCAAATGCGGCGAATAGTTTGAGGCGCGCCATGAGTAGCTTGTCGTAGGCCGTTCCTTGAGCAACGAGAGAAAGTAATTCATCGAGTTTCGTCAGGGCTGCTGATTGCGTTGCAGGATCGGCGAGGCTCGATCTGACATCCTTGAGAAGCGCAGCCTGCGGACCTGTCAGCATTGGTTCGATGCTTTGCAGGTCAAGGCGCAAAGTTTGGCCTGAGACCATCGACATAAATTGCAAGGCCGAAACGCTTACCGACTTTGAAAACGCGTTGCGTGCGGAGGTCAGGTCGCCCGCCGCAGCATAGCTTTCCGCTCTGAGTTGTTCGACGAAACCAGCACTGAACAGTGGTGATTCTTGTTTTAGAGTTCTGTCTGCTGCGGCGGTGAAACGATTCAAAGCGTCCTTGTCCTGCGGAGATTTTTGCTGCGCGCACCACGTGGTCGCCAGAGTGACGCTGTGGGCGTAGCTTTCGGCCGGTGCTATCAGTTGTCCTTCGAGTTTGCGGATTGTATCGCAATCGCGTTTTGCGAGTGCGCTTTCAAACTGTGTGACATATGGAATTTCAGGTCCTGATTGCGCAGGTTTCGCGCTGCTTTCTTGAGTCGTCGTCGTTGTGCCCGACGGTCGTAGTTCGGGTGAGGGCGGCGGAGCGGCTCTTTTGGATTCGCAGCTTTGCAGCACAAACGCGCTGCAGAACAGTGCCAAAAACGCTATTGATGATAAAGATGGAGCGCGCAGGGACATCGGACGAGAAAAGCAGTGCACGGTCATTGGGACGTCTCCGCAGGTTGACAGAAGAACGGCCCGCGGATGTTACCAGTGGCTAGAGAGGCCAAGCAAGTATCTGCGCTCTTTGTCGGCTTTACCTTGGGTAAATAACGGAGCTTCGTAGGAAGTCATTTCGAGGTTGAAATGAGGAAGTGGAATGGCGAATCCCCATGAGACGCGGGTGTCATTGAGCCCACCTCGGATGGAGAGCGTCCTCGAACTTAGCGCATTGCCTAAAAATAACTCAACCCCGGCGTGGGTCAGCTGGTTGATGTTTACGTCCTGAAAACCATAGTTTTTGCCACGATAGCTGATGGGCAGGGGGT
This sequence comes from Pseudomonadota bacterium, assembly GCA_041171905.1. Taxonomy (GTDB): domain Bacteria; phylum Bdellovibrionota_B; class Oligoflexia; order Silvanigrellales; family Silvanigrellaceae; genus RFOM01. Next base: position 11,136 of record JBEDKY010000142.1, on the reverse strand, counting down.
AGATGTCGCCTGAAACTTTAAGGTTCAGGCGTGCTCCTCCAATCCGAAAACGCGGAACAATACTGACGCCCATGCGTACTTCGGTCGGGTCGATTCGCGTTCCCTCAATGTCGTCCTTCACATCGCCGCTGCGTTTCGCTCCACAAATAGACTGGGTCTTGCCAGTGGCCGGATTAGTGTAGTTTTCCACGCATCCGTTCGGCAGGTTGAGTACAGAAAGGGCAAAGCTTGGCATCCAGAAGTCGCCCGCGGTCACGATGAATCCCAAGTCGGCGGCGGTGGAGGTGGTTTTGTGTGAATTTGATTTGATTGATGCGTAAAGCGACTTTGAGCTGACTGCGTCCGCAAGGTTGTATGAGGACTCCGAAGTCCAGCGCATATTGGGACGCAGTGAAAGTCCGAATGCGGTCGCTCCCGTACGGGATGCAAGGCTCATGTTCAATGCTGCTGTAGCTGTTGTCTCGAGAAAGACGCTCCTGCTGACTCCGTTGTCCGCGCTGGGGGGAGCAATCATCGTTGAGCGGACTGGCATCCCAACGAAGAACGTCGGGCCCCCGCGTTCACCCAAAACAGCCCATGGGAGCATTTGCAACTCGAAATAATTACGCTCGGCCGAAGAGAGTGCGGCGAGATTTTTGAGCCACTCAGAGGGTTTCAGTGCCTTGCCTTTGAATGTCGAGAGTGCGGTTGAGTTTCCACCGACCGACAAGCCCGGCGCATCGACGACGTGGACGGCAGCTCTGCTGCGCGGATGACGGGTTTTGTTGAGCGCCGCGGGATTCGCAAAGAGTGCATCTTCGTTGAATGCGTGAGCGGTCTGGCTGCCACCGAGCGCTCTCGAGTAGCTCGAACTCCAACCGTTTTTCCATTCTTGCGGATGAACGGCAGATTCCTCTTCGGCAGCGTATGCATGTGCCGCTGCCAAGCAGAAAATGACGAAGTGTGTGAGCTGTGTTATTTGCCGCCTCATTGCAGCCTCCCAAGTGTTGATCGGAGAACTGCCCGTAAACATGAGGGAACAGTCATGTTTGCGGACGGATGTGCAGGAATTGCCGTTGTCGCCTCGATTTATGGAGTTTAAATGCCTAACTTTCCGGTTTTTTTTTGGAAGTTGCTGGAGCGGGGACAGGTCCGCAGAAGCACGGCATTCGACGCCTCGCTCGAGAGTTTCTATCAGTGGGTCTGGGCCCAGCCTAAAATAGAAACACACGTCCACATGGAGGCAGCCGTTGATCCGTCTTTTTATTTGCAGCGGACCGCACCCGGCGCGTGGTCGGAATCTTTGCCATGGCAGCGTTTGCCTTTTGAAAGTCTGCGCGGATTTATCCGCGCCTGGGTTGATTTATCAAAGTCCATGCGCAGCTTGAATGATTTTGAGTGTCTTGCCGAGGCATTTGTCGCGGAACGGGCTTTTGCAAACATCCGTTACTCTGAAGTGTATGTGTCTCCGGCTGATTTTTCCTTCATACGAAAACGCTTTGCCATTGCTCCGGAAATTTTTGATTTTGAGGATTTGCTTCGCGCTTACATTCGCGGATTGAAACGTGCGCTTGCAGAAAACACTGGAATTGAAGTTCGGCTTATTGTTGATTCATTGTGGATTTCTGATGCTGAAGAACGGAAAATAATTCTTCAGAGTTTAAAAAATGTCATCCAAGATTCGCAGTGCTCCGATTCCAGCGGTCATTCATATGTCATCGGTGTTGGACTTGGGGGAATGGAAAGTCACGACAGTTTGCAGGAAAAAATGGAGTTTTTTGCTGATGTGCGCGCCCTCGGTTTGAAGATCGACATTCACAGCGGTGAGGGAGGTGATTCGAAAATCCACGTCGGTTCGTTGAACGCTCTGCAGCCCGATCGCGTCGCCCACGGTTTTGCGGGAGCAGAGGAAGGCTATTTTTTTGAAAAAAATCTTGTGATGTGTCCGCTCAGCAATCTTTTGTTGAAGACGTTCGCAGGTGAACCAGATGAACATCCGGTGTTTGACTGCCTGAAGCGTGGTTTGCCCATCTGCATTGGATCGGACGATCCGCTGCTACTGAGCAGTTCGCTTGCTCTGGATTACACATTTCTACACGCCTTTGCTGGCAATGGTCGCGAGATTTTTGCATTTACGCAAAAAAACACGCGCGAGCGCGTGCTTTCAGCCACCGCGCTCGCGCGCGTTGAGAAGTTTCTCTGAACGGGATCACGAGGCAAGCGACAGCATTGTCTCCAGAGGTGACGGTTTCACACCCACCTTCGCTGGTTTCACGTTTTCCTTGAGTTTGCGGAGTTTTGTGAGCGGCAGAACGCGTCCAGGCTTTTTGGTGCCTTCGGTCAACATGCCCTGAAGGTTCAACATGATGTCTTCCATGATGGGCGTTTTGATCGGCCTGTTGCCGCGAAGAATGTTCTCCACGATTGCGAGCTCTTCCTCGAGCAGCTCACGCGAGACTTCGCCGAAGAGACGCAGGTGCTTCTGCAGTACCACACAGAGGTTTTCTGCGAGTTGCTTTTGCGAAACTTCTGCCGCCGAGCGAATCAACAAGGCTAAATGCTGAGCGGTCATGGACAAACTCTGGTGTTCCTTCGAGACCCATTCCGAGTAGGACGCCATGAAACTAGGAAATTCATCGGGGTGTTTGAGCATGTAGTGACGTAATACGCTGTGGCTCATCTCCGCCAGTGCGGGAGCAGCGGAAAAAAACGAGCTGAGATGCTCCGCGAGAAAGAAGAAGGCGGCATTTCCACGTTTCTTCTGCTCGAAGAAGGCCTGCAAAAGGTCGTCGAGCAGGCTCTGTCCAAAACGACTGATGACACGGTTCAGCTGCGATGTGGTGCTCGCGTTCAGCGGGCACTTGGACAAATAGTGAAGAAGCGAGACCCTGATTGCATTGTTGTTGACGTTGCTGCGCGCGAGCAGGCTTGTAGTGACGTACTCAACCACCCTCGAAGCGCCTTGAGGGTCGAGACCGCCTTGACCTGCACGTTCAGCCACCATTAATCCGAACTCAGTCACCAACACGAGTACTGCTTGTCCGATGGAATGTTTGCTGTGGCTGTCCGACAGTTCCATGTCCGAAAGATGCAGCATTGCCATTGAGACTTCGCGATAGAAATCGGAGTCCTGGGATTGTTCGAGCAATGCCTTCAAAAAGGAAAGGCTGGTGTCCCAATCTCTTTCATGGGCAAGGCCGGCTGCGACCAGCCAAATCGTTCCTTCGATATGTTTTTCATTGTCGAAGTGTGTCTTGATCCGCGTGGCAGCGTGTCTGACAATCCGCTCGCGGGCCTCCGGGCTCGAACATTTAAACCCGCGCAGAAAATTCAGTTTGTGCGCTTCGCTCGAATGTGGCTGGAGTGCGGCATCGTCGTTGAGCTCTTTCATGGCCGTCTCGATGGCCTGTTCGGGCGATAATTCTTTCAGATGATGTGACATGACGTGCTCCCCCACACCTTTCCGTTTAGTGAGCCTGATGGCGTTTGACATAGTCGACGATGCGAGAGCGTGAGTTCTCATCGAGTCCTCTGAGCTCAAGTCCATAGCCGACGTGCAAACCCTTTTCTCTGACCTGACGCACGACAGTTGCCTTCAGGTGCATTGGCTTTCCGAGTCCCTTGCCTTCTTTGAGCGTCAATTTCACTTCGTCATTCACTTTGAAAACAGCATCTTCTGTCTCGAAATAAATGCCGGAGATTGAGATATTTTTGATGTGGCCGGTGGCGACGTTGGTGTCGTTGTGTGCCACAACGAGTTCATGGATCGTTGCCCGCGGAGCTCTGCGTCCCTGTCCAGCTTGTTCGCCCACTGGTACCGAGATGAGGTGAGATTTTGCTGGTGCTTTGAGTTCGGTGACTTCGCCGAGCGGACGCCAATCAGGAAAGCCTTCCCTATAAACATAATCGACGTCCTGAAGATTTCCTTCGGCAATTGCGGCACGCAGCTCGACTTCGGTCATCGGGCCGACTTGCTCTTCCCGTGCATAGTAGAACCAAATTCTTTCATTCAGCGCGGCTCCCATTGCCTTCAACCCTCCGAGAATCTCATTCCTTGAAAACAAAGGGTTCATCGGAAGGACTCGATATGAACTTGACAATAAATTTGGATTCTTTAACAAAACAGTAAAAGGCATATTTATTTCGGATATTTGTGCGCATTTTTGTTTCTTGCGGGTGTGGCTGGTTTTGGGTGCCGGGATCGGCGAAAATACGACTTGCGGAGGTGGGATGTGATGATTTCAAAGTTCGTTGGTCTTTTGGGAAAGATGCTGATTATACTGGCTTTACCTATGTACTGCGGGCAAGCGACAGCAAGGCCTGCCGTAAAGCAAGTTCCCCAAAGCCAAGTTATTTCTGCCCCAGAGACGGCTGATTCCAACTCTGAATACATGAGCATGATCTCGCGCTTGGAACGCATGGATACGGACGGCCAGAGGGCGACACTCGTCTCGGAGGGCTTTTTCAGCGGGCTGAGTTGGATTGGCCGGACTGCGTGCCTTAATTATGTGTGTGGTGTTTTAAGCACTGATCTTTGCAGACGCGCCTTAGAACTTGGTCTCAAGGATGAGGCGTTGGTTGTCCGTGACCATGCGCTGCGGATCACGCTGTCGGCAAAACAGCTCACAGAAGTTGAAAAGAGGATTGCTGCAGAGAGAATGGTTGAAGACTCACGCAATTACAGAAAAGGCCGACCTTTTTGGATTGTCGACAGAGCACGTGGTTTTCTTGTTGCCGAGTCAGGCAATTCAACGGCGAGATGAGCCGAGAGCTGTCTTCAATTTCTGCAGCACGTCTTTAAGCCACCTTGGGTCCTTCACGCCTTCGAAACTGAGTTCAACCCGTCGATTTCGTGCCCATGCAACCTCGCTTTGGGCGGGGTCGATCGGGCGTGCGGGGCCAAACCCGACGGCACGCATCCGAGCCGCAGGCACATCCGCCCGAATGAGAGCCTCTCTCACTGCGTTTGCGCGTGCGAGCGACAGTCGGTTGTTGTAGTCAAGGGAACCGCGGATGTCGGTGTGTCCTTCAATTGTCACGCTCGACCAGCGATCCTGATTCTGTGCAAGCACCAAACCGACTTCGCGGAGAAAAATTTCCGAACGTTTCAGCAAAATGGCTTTGTCAGTCTCGAAGTTGACTATCTCCGAATCGAGCAGGAATCGCACGTTCTCTTTGACAATTGTGCGCTCGATTGTCTTTTCAACCGGGACTTTTTTTATAGTTTCGTCGTTTGTGAGATTGCGGATTTCTTTGACTACTGTTTTCGGACTGAAAATATTGACGCCGCATTGCACGCTGAGCATTGCGACCTGGACCTGTCTTTCGAACAGGTTGACGTCTGTGAGATACGAAAGCATCACGCGCGGCTTGATATCGCTGCCGAATTCCAGCCCAAGCTGTGCGCCCAGAAACATTGCCGCGCGGTATGCCTTTTTTGTGTCCGGCCCGAAGGAGGCGTTAGTTCCCACGAAGGCACTGGCAGCCGGCCCAAATGACCAAATGCCATCGCCGTCGGTGCTTTGATTCAGACGAAAGCGTGCTGCGAAATCGGCCGTGGCGGTTTTAGTTTGAATGTTCACATTTTCGAGTCGGACTTTGCTTCCGGGTGTGTCTCCGTCGACGATATCTCCGCTGCCTTTGAGAAGCGAAGTTGAGTATCCGGCGCCTGCCTCTATTTCGAGATTCGGGTTGTAAAAAGTCAGGACTGCTTTTCCGCCGTAGAGTGTTCCCTGTTTGGCGCTTTCATCTTCTTCGGTGGGAGAGGTCTGCATAAATGCGCCGTCGCCACCGACGAACAGATTGAGACCGAAGCCGCTGGGACGTGCGGAATCTTCCGAGGTTCGCACTGTGCGGCTTTGAGACGTAGCTGCTGTGGCCAGATGAAAAGAGCCGAGGCAGAACACGAATGGCATGAATTTTAGGGCAGGGCGCAGCATCATTTGCACTTCTCTCCCTTGCAAGTTTCAGGAGTCGAGTAGCGCTTGAACAAACCATTGAGTTCATCGGAGACTGTATCGGGTTGGCTGAGCCCCGAGAAGGAAAAATCCACGAGCGTCACAGAGAATGGACCCGCGGCATACTCACCGAGATTGGGACGTCCGCCCAGGCCGGCAGCAAGAATGCGCTGACCGTTGAGTCCGGTACTGACCAATGCGTTGCGGATGGCCTGAGCGCGGCGTTCACTCAGACGAAGATCTCGTTGCGGGTCGCCCGAGGCTTTGATCTGAGTCTCAATGGTGAGTGTTTTGAAATACGGCTGAAGCGTTTTTAGGGAACTGCTGAGCTCAAGTACGAAGGACTGCATTTCGGGGGAAAGAAGAGCCTCGTTACGATTGAATCGAAAGGAGTCACGCGGGAGTGAATACTTGCTCACGTCGCGCACAACGGTGCGGGAAATCACACGCGGAACTTCGACTTTTTGGATGCGTTCCGAGCGTATGACCACATCGGTCCTTCTCAGAAGAGTGTCGTAACCCATCAGCGGAATTCCGAACTGAAGTGTCAGTCCGTACGATTGCACGTAGCGTTGGTTGTCGGGAATTTCGACCAGGAATTGCGCTCCCAGACGAAAAATACCAGATTCACTCAGAAGGTCGACTGCGAGCATTCCCCCGCCCAGAAGCATATTATTTACCAAACCTTTTCGCTGGCTGAGAGTCAGGTCGGTTCCAAAATAATCTTGCACGATCAAACCGAAGTTGAATTTCGGTGTAAGACGGTATCGCAACCCACCTTCGACGAAAGCAGACTGAGTGTAGACACGGTGACCGATCTCGGGAGCGGCCGGATTGTCCTCGCGGGTTTTGCCGTACAGTGCAGAGAAAATCCAGCCTGCTCCGCCTTCGAGAATCCAACTGTCCAGCAGAATCGATGCAAGTGCTTTACCCGTGAGATAGTTCCCCGTGAATGGGCCTTCATTATTGATGGTTGTTGTGTGATTCAGTATTCCAACATCGGTCCCGAGTTGAAGGACGGTTGGTAAGGACGGCTCTGAGCGGATAATTTTTTCGGTTGTCTTTGATGAAATCTGGGGATCACTGGCCAATGTTCCAGCCCGCGCCTGCGGCGCAGAAAAAAGCAAGCCGAGTGCAGCAGTGGCTGCAAGCTGAATCCGACCGATTGGCATGGGATTGTCTCTCCTGAATGTTATCCCATATAGGAGAGTAGCTGAACCTCGCTTTGAGACAAGCCAAGTTTCCGGCAGATCACGGCCAGTTCCTTGCCCTCGTGAATCAATCGCCGAGCCTCTGCGTATTTTTCGGCCTGCAGCTCTTTGAGAACTTCGTCGGACGGAACATTTTCGTCGAGGAAGCGGAGAATCTTACGGGCATTTGCCGACGACTCAAGGAGTTGCCCATTGGTCTGCTCAGCAATTTGGACTGTCTTTTCGAGTTGCATTTTTTGGCGGTTGATTTGTCCGACCGACACGTCTGCAAGCGCCCTCAGTTTTTCTTCGAGTTCGTTGACGACCAGTTCAGACTTGCGACTCATTTCGGTCCATTCATCGTGCGCGTCTGCGCCAATTCTGCGCAATTTATTGAGGGTATCTTCAGAAAGCCTTTTGGCTTCCTTCAACTCGCGCGCCACCGACTGCTGCAGGTCGACCAGCTCGTGGCGTTCGGCATCCAGCCTTGCAAATTCCTTTTCACGAGCGCGTTTGCCATTTGCAAGCCAACGGAAGCAGGTCATGAAAAACACGACCTCGAGCAGCAGAAATAAAGCGCCAAAACTCGATATGATTACGATATTGTTCACGGTGCACTTGCTCCGACGCCAAGATAATCTGCCAAAACACGTCCATCGACGGGGTCAATGTTGACCGTTTGAACCGTGATCATGAAGCGGTTGGGGCGCTTGCCGACGTCTTCACAGGTCACGACACGGCAGAGCATTTGAAAATGCGAAGGCGCGTCGGTGTGCCGGTATTCGACGTGGCGGGCCTTGCGGGCCCAAAAATCAGGAAGCTCAATATAGAGCCGCATGAGGCAGCCGGTTTCGTACGACAGGGACGAATAAAACATCGCACCATCGGGAGCCACGCTGATTGTCTCGCCTTGAAGCATCTTGTTGTAGGTGTTGGTGATGTTGAACTTGCAATAGCGCAGTGGGACTTTTTTGGAGACTAGTCTTAGGCGCAATGAAGAAAGCAACTCGAGGGTCGAAACTTTCTGGCCGGAAGATGCTTCTTCCGTATTACCATGGAGCTCATCAAAGGTCGTCAGCGTGTCGGCCATAAATCACCTCCGGTTTGCAAAGATTTTTTCAATTTTCTCTTTGAGAGTGGCCGCATTGAAGGGCTTGACGATGTAGCTGCTGACACCCGACTTCACGGCTTCAACAATGTTTTCCTTGTCGGCTTCAGCGGTGACCATCAAAAACGGAAGTCCCTTGAGGTTTGGGTCAGCCCGCACCGACTTGAGCAACTCGATACCGGTCACGTTGGGCATATTCCAGTCGGAAATGACAAATTGGATATCGGGTTTTTGCCGGAGGATTTTCAGCGCGGATTCGCCGTCCTCGGCTTCCTGTACGTCGTTGTAGCCAAGCTGTCGCAAAACCTGACGCACGATTTTGCGCATCGTGGGGAAGTCGTCGACTACAAGGATTTTCAGATCTGGTGGTGGCATCGGCATGTGTCGTCTCCGTCATTCCTGCAAAAGATTTTTTAGTTTAAGTCTCATTTTTTGAACGGCCTGTGTGTGCAGCTGCGAGACCCGCGACTCCGTCACATCGAGAATGCGGCCGATTTCCTTGAGATTGAGATCTTCGTAGTAGTAAAGGCTGAGAACAAGTTTTTGCTTCTCGGGAAGCTCCTCGACGGTCTTGAGGATGATGTCGCGAACTCCCTTCGCCTTAAGCATCGTGAAAGGATTTTTTGAGTTTGGATTTTCAAGGCATTCGAGCAGCGATTTTTTATCGCCGGAGTGAACGCCGCCAAGCTCTTCCAACGAAAGCATTGAGACGCGGGTGCGTCCAGATTTTTCGTGGAATTCCTCGAGAGATATCTCCAGATGTTCTGCAGTTTCCTTGTCGGTGGGCGGACGGCCCAACTTTTGCTCAAGTTCGTATCGCGCACGTTCTTCACGCTTGTTGGTCTCTCGAACAGAACGCGGCACCCAGTCCTGATTGCGGAGTTCGTCGAGAATTGCACCGCGGATGCGGAATTCAGCATATGTTTTGAATTTGTTGTCGCGGCTCGGGTCATATTTGTCGATGGCGTCCATCAGGCCGATAACACCAGCTGAGAACAGGTCGTCGAGGTCAATGTTCGAGGGCAAACGGGCAGCAATCTTTTGCGCGATGTATTTGATGAGAGGAGCATAGTCCATGATCACCTGATTGCGCATCGGATCGTTGGCCGCAGCCTGCGCGCGCGCCTGAGATGTCGACTGCTTCTTTGCAGCGGCTTTCCGTGCCGCACGCTCGCCGCTCTCGCTGTCGTAAATCGACGTTTTGGTCGCAGTCTGACCTTTGTCACCGGCTTTCTCGCCGGTTTTCTCCTGAAGAGGCTGCTTTTTAGCTGCGGTGCCCGTGCTCATAACTTCCCCCAACAGGATTCTTTAACTCAAAGTTTCTGCCGTTTGCCCTGCGACCAGCCGCTTCCAAAAGAACTGCATGGTTCCCTTTGGCTGAGGTGTGTCGCTGTTGAACAGGATCTCGCGCGCCACCGTGCGCAGTCCTCTTGATGCCGGAGAGAATGGATACCGCTGGACGTAAGGCGCGCGTTCACGCACCGAACTCCGGACGGAATCACAAAATGGAACGGCACCGGCGTAATCGACTTTTACTTGAAGGTATTCAGCTGCCACTGAGCTGAGCCGCTCGTAAACCCGGAGTGCTTCTTCTTCACTTTTCGCCATGTTGACGATCAGTTTGAAGCAGGATTCATTGTTTGTCTGAGCGAGTACTTTCATTGTTGCATATGCATCTGCAAGGCTTGTCGGCTCGGGTGTTGCCACGAGAAGAACTTCTGAGGCACTTGCCGCCCAATGCTGGACGTTTTTCGACACACCCGCAGGCGTGTCGATCAGAACGACGTCGAAGTCGTCTTGAATGCTCTCAATTTGGTCGAGAAGAACCAGCTTCTGCATTTTTCCCAACTCATTCACCCTTGACATACCACTAGAGGCCGGAATCAGGCGTAATCCTTCCGGTCCAGTGATGATGACATCCCGCAGCTCCCGTTCTCCCATCAGGACGTCGTCCAAAGTGGACTCCGCTCTCAGATTGAGAATCACGTCGAGATTTGCCAGACCGAGGTCACCATCTATGAGCAATGTTCGCATTCCCTCACGGACGAAACACAGCCCAAGGTTTGCAGTGGTCAAAGTTTTGCCAACTCCTCCCTTGCCTCCCGTGACTGTAAAGACCCGCGGAGCCTTGCTGAGGGACGAAGAATTGATACCGCTCTTTCTGATGCCAGTGTTGACTGTTGTACCGCCCGGAACATGAACACGGGCCTCTTCCATCAGACGGCGCAGAGTTGTTGCTTGATCAAACACGCTGACAGTCTCCCTTTTCTCAGTTCATCAAAGTTTGAAAATCCGTTCGACAACCCGCTCTTTGGTCGCGGGTTCCAAATCTTCGGGCACTTTTTGCCCAGTTGTGAAAAAAGACACCGGAATCTTGCTGGTGATATTTGTGTTGAGAATTTCACCGAAGCTCCACGACTCGTCGAGCTTGGTAAAAATAAGGCTTTGCGGACTGACAGTCCTGAAGGCCTTTAGTGTCTCGTCCAAGTCGCGTTGCTTCATGCTCGCCGAGAGCACCATGTGATAATGCACGGGAAATGGCATCGTGCTGAGCTGGCGGAGCTGGTCCATCTGCAAAAGATGCTTGCTGCTACGGCCTGCTGTATCAATAAAAATGGTGTCGTAGTCGTAATATTTCGTGACGAAATCCGCGAGATCTTGAAGATCGCTGACTTCAGAGAACGGACAGTCGAGAATTTTTGAGTACGCCCGCAACTGGTCTGCGGCTGCAATCCGGAACGAATCCATGCTGACCAGCGCAACCCGCTTTTTGTCGTGAAGCTGGAGTCTGGCGGCAAGTTTTGCGATGGTCGTGGTTTTCCCCACGCCTGTCGAGCCGACCAGAGCAATCACTTTTTGGTTGGCAAAACTCGTCGAGGGCGTGACGCTCATTTGACGGAAT